>CAZURA010000063.1:0-28302 GCA_964622985.1 uncultured Bacteroides sp.
AAGAGCACTCGGTATCTACAAAGGCATTGAGTCAAAGTCCCCGTTGTTGTACAAAACTGCAATGCCATTTTCTAACACAAGGCGCCGAAGATGCGTTTGCCAAAGATGATTATAGAGAAGAGAAGTCTGAATGTTCAGCTGAAACGTATGGTTGTGGGCTGTGGCGTTCAAGGCGGATCGTGCTTGGCTCTCGCCGTTTCGGGGCGTGAAGGTAGATGGTGTATCCATTGGGGGCTATATGGGGAAATGGGCGAGAGCGAATTCGTTAGAGAGCTCAGTCGGCGGGTATGGCGACGGCCACTTCTGGCACCCCCTACGGAAGGGGATGCCGAACAGGATATGACGGTCTGTGGTATAGATCTTTCTTTTCTTAAGAGTGAGAATGGGCGAACGCGGCTGCGAAAGACGGATGTTAGGGGTGCCTTGCGCGCACAGGTGACGGCCCGACTCGTGCAGGCATCACGTCCAGCGGCGATGCATGGGCTTGAACTGGTTGGGCCTTCGGGAGAACACCACCTGGTAGGGGCTGCGGCACATCTGGACACCATAGACCAGCACTATCGAGTCTGGAAGAAGACGATGAACATCATCAATCCACATATCTGCTCCAATACCGTGGCTCTCGCCAACCTCTATTTGACACTGTACCCCAAGAGTCGTCGTGAGCATGCCTGTAAGATGATTGTTCTCGAAGGGCGTGAGACCACACATGCGATCTTGATGGATGACTGGCGGCTGCTGGATGCCATTCACTACCAGATGATGGAAGGTCAGTGTCTTGACTATGAGCTTCTGGACCAATGGGTTCGGTATTTCACTGAGCGCTGCCAGTTAAAATCGGATCCGTCACCATGCATTGTCAGTGTGTCTCCGCCACATCACAGTATGGCAGAACTGGAGTTCTGGAGTCCGCTCACTGAACAGCCACCTACGGTTCGTGATGAAACAACACAGATGTTGATCCAAGCGCATCCCGATCTTGCCTTTCTGGCTTTTGGAATGGCCTTGCAGGGAGGATGACCGTTGGCCTACCGCATTGATTTCACAGCATCGACCTACCGCCGCCGGAAGAGGATCCAAGGGGTTATTTTCGCCCTTGTCTGTTCCGTTATGTTTGGTGTCGGTTGGGGAAGTAAGAAACTCTACAATGCGTGGTCACGGCCCACACTGGCTCAGAGCCTGAAAATCTATCAGAATCTCTCCGATTCTCTCGAGCCTCTGTATGAACAATGGTGTCACGTCGCTGACGAATTCGACACAATAGCACCATATTATCGCCTGCTGTGGGCTGATAATGCGGTAAACTCACTTCAGATTCTGGTCCAAAGACAAGGGGCTGTTCTCCCTGCCCTGACACCGCTTGAATGGCACCTGACGACGGGTGGCAAGGTTGAACTGAAGTATGAACTGAGATTGAGTGGTGTGGGGAAGCGCGCTCAGCTTGCGTCTGCCGAAAAAAGCCTACAGGAGCTTGCATTTCCTCGTGTCGCGTCAGTTACGTGGCAAGAGGGGGATTTGGCCGACATTGAGAGTTTACCCATCGCCTCCAGCTTTCAGCTACTGCCGGCGACATACGAGAAACCACCCGCCCCGTGTGTTGCCCTGGGGCAAGCTGTGACTAACATTCGTTCTCGGATTGCTTCGGTGTTGGATTACAGCCTGACCCAAACGGAAACCGTCAATCTGGCACTCACTCGACTCATAGGAGAGGCATTTTCTGCTGATCAGATGAAAGGTCAGGACTGGATAGAGCGAGTCGAAAACACGGTCGATCCTGGGGCCTTGCTTGACGACATGGGGCAGCAGCTTACGGCCGACGGTCGCCCTGTACCCCTGCAACTTCGTGAGCTGCGGAAGGCATGGACCGGGATTGCAGAACAGCGTTGGCCTTGGCGAAGAAGCGAACTGGACAACGCCTCTCTCCGTGATGATATCCGGGACCTGGAAACCCTTGTTAACAGTGATCTACCGCCGGTTCAGTTGCTTCATCCGCTGTCCGCTCGGTTTCAGGTGCTTCATCGGGCCTTGCTCAATGGCTACAGTGAACGTGACGTATTCGATGACCGCAAAGCGGCCCTCCGGCTGGAGTCTGAGGTACTCCATCAGGTAGGCGCTCTGCCCATCATAACGATTGAACGGCCGACGGTAGCATCCGACCTTCTGTCAACACAATGGGAGTTGACGCTCAATGCATCCGTGGACAGCAAGGCTGGTTTTGCTGCCCCGGATGTCTTGGCGGCCCTGCTGAGAATAGGCAATATGCACGCAGGTTTCGTTGTGCAGTCTGTTCGTCTGCACTTCCGATTGAATCCACAGAGTGATTTTGAAGTCGAGCGATGTATCGCCAAAGGATTGCTGGCGGTACGGGCGGAAGAGGACATCCCCCATGAGAAGCTCGCTTTCGTGACAGATGGGAATATGTGATGCCGGATTCTAATGACGCCCCTGTGTTACGAAAAAGCTATCTGATCATTCTCGTCATCGCGGTGATCCTTTTGCCAATCATCAACCGAGACATCCGGAGAGGGATACGCCGGAAACTGAGGCCAAGGGACCCGGTGAAGGTGAAGGTCGCTGGAAAAAATGCGCCAAGTACTGGCAAATTGGGGCACAAGACGATTGCGGCTATCCGAAAGGACATCGAAGCCTTCAACTCCTGGGTCCTGTGCGATTCCAATGCACCTGCTGCAATCATCGAGATTGTTCCGGAGTCAGCCTATAGTATCTGTAGACTGGATCGGCCTCCTTTTCGCGCCAAAACACTACGGTTCGGAATCCAAGGCAAGGAGACAGGCGTTGGGAGTCTCGGCGCATTACGGCGTCGTCTGAGGGTCCTTGCGCACGATGGTGCGGACGGGAAGATTCTGGATGTGGTCCAGAACGACTCCGGCACGGGTTACGTAGCCAGCGTCGAATTCTCTGGCAGTGGCCGGATTGGACTTTCGATTGATGAAGCTCCCGCTGTCTACTACAGCCTTGATGTGCGTGAACTGTGGCCTCTTTCGGTGAATGGAACCTTCCTTCAAAATGAAGAATGGGCTGCCGTTGTGGGGACACGATTTCTGAAGGTGGGGGATACCATTCCTCCCCATGCGAAGAAATGTGGCTACGAGGTGTTGAGTGTGAGCCCACGCAGTGTTTGGTTGGCGGCGATTCACATGAAGGATTCGAAACTGGACCTGCCACCTCTGGACTTTGCAGATCCTGTTGCGATAAGGATGTCACAAGGAGGACGGCTTCTGCGACCTAAGCGTCTGGAGTTGGGATCAGGGCGGTTCTTTGCGGCAGGCGACGAAATACCGGTCCCCCAGAGCAACGCCCACATGATGGTGCAGGAGATCTGGTCGAATCCTGATGCGGTGCACTTCATATATCGGCCTTCCGATGGAGACGAGATCGTCGACCTCCTCTGCGTGATTTTGCGGTGATTTCATGATGCACCAGCGTCGCGTTGAGAGTTGAATCTGCCGTCTGTTTCTACTAGCGTAGCGATCATGAGTTTGTGGAAAGTCAAGTCTATGGAATCCGGCGACGAAGGCTCAACAAAGACGGACTCCGTCGCACCTCGCCAGAGGGGGCACATGGAACACAGACGGCGCGCACGCAATGTTCACTGGCGTATGGTGGATATTTCGCCTGACGTGTTTGTCCAGGTCCGCAACCATGCACTCGTGGAACGTACCTCCTCGGAAGAGGCCGTGAGCATATTCCCTGTGGAGTCTGAGGCAGCAGCCATCATGTGCGTCTGTGACTATGATTTCATCATGGGACTCAAGGCCCCGGAACATTCCTCGCTACCAGATCCCGCCCGTCCGGAAGGGCTCATGCGGCAACATGGCTTCTTGCCTATTGGCATAGCATTTGATTCTGAACTGGGTGAAGATGCGTTATACGTTCTCGTTAGAGACCGCCAAAAACCGAACCCCGCACCCCCCTTCTTGAACCACAATGTTTGGTCTCACCTGAATGCCTTGGTTGGTCAACACCTGAAGAAGCATCAGCATATCATCCTGCTTGGGACGGGAGGCCGAGTGTTGGAGCGTGCGGTCGATTTCTTCTACTACCAAGTCGAAATCCGGCAAGAAGATGTCGACAATGTGGTTTCCGCCGCGGAGCCGCTACCCGTGGATGTCCAACCCGATGACCCAAGGCAAATCGCACAGGCGCGTGGTTGGCTGCGCAATGCCATAGATCGCCGTACGTCCGATGTTCACTTGGAACCTGGAGAAGGCGCGGGGCGTCTAAGGGTACGCGTTGATGGCGAACTCGTCCAGGTCCAGGACCGCATACCTCTCAGTGATCTGGTCCAAGCCATCACATGGATTAAGGCCCAAGCCCGCATGGACATTTCTGAGCGACGCCGGCCGCAGGACGGTGGACTCAGGCTTTCGTATACCCAGGGCTCGGAACGACGACTGGTCGATGTGCGTATTTCTACCGTCCCAACGATCCATGGCCAGAAGATGGTCATGCGGTTGCTGGACCCGGAAACGCTACGCGATCTCGCTTCACAAGGGCTTCACACGACCGTCGTTGACCCCGCACTACATGATCAGTTTGTTCATGCACTCTCGTCGCGTGACGGGATCGTGCTCGTGACGGGGCCAACAGGATCTGGCAAGACAACCACGCTTAACGCCGCACTGTTTCATATGCTGAGCTTATACGGTAACCGGCGGAACATTGTCACCATTGAGGACCCTGTTGAATACAATGTGTCAGGCGTCAACCAGATTCAGGTTAACCCACAGGCGGGGCTCACCTTCGCAAGTGCTCTGCGCTCGATTCTGCGCCAGGACCCGGACATCGTGCTTGTAGGCGAGATCCGCGATCCCGACACAGCCTCTGTCGCCATACAGGCTGCCTTGACGGGGCACTTGATCCTGGCAACCTTGCATACCAATGATGCGTTGGGGTCCGTAGAACGACTTCAGGACCTGGGAGGCAGCTCTTTTTTGATCGCTTCGACCGTGCGGATCTTTCAGGCCCAGCGGCTTGTACGCACACTGTGTCCCAACTGTGGCCAGCGCAAGCCGATAGACTCCGAAGCGTTACACCGGAAGGTCTCCGCAGGGCGACTCGCCGCCTATGTTGACCGCATTGTAACCGAAGGGAGTACGGTCTACGAATCTGTCGGTTGTGGGCGCTGTGAGGACACGGGCTTTTCCGGTCGGGTGGCCGTGATGGAAATGGCCAGCTCATCCCCTTCGCTGACCAAGGCCATTGAACGCCGTGCCCCGGCGCACGAAATCCTGGAGGTTGCGCGTGCCGATGGTTACTGCCCCATGGTTGAAAACGGCATTGACTTGCTCTGTTCCGGGCGGACATCGCTGAGCGAGATTGAGGGTATAGGCTTGAGCCTGGGCCCCGGTACTGAGAGTGACTGAATGAAGGGAAGCGGCAGGTTGGTCTTGAAGAGGGGGGCGCATGCCATTGTTTGAGGTGGTCTACCGAGAGGGGCCTCGTGCTGCCGTTGCCCGTGAGGATGTGACCGGCCATTCCGAGGCATTGGTTCGTCACGGTTTCGAGAGTCGCGGCTGCACCGTTCTGGCGATCATTGCGCGGCGTGAGGGGGGCGCACGTGGCGTCTTCAAGAAACTGCTACTGGGCAACCTGGCCATCACGCTGCGATTCGGCGTCAATGCCGGCGAGATTGCCATGCTCTGTGAGGTGCTTAAGGCGCTCTATTCCAGCGGGGTGCCCCTTCTGCAGAGCCTGCAGATGACCATTGACGAGACATCCAACCCCTGGCTTCGCAAACGCCTGGTCATCGTCCTCGAGCACTTGCGCGAGGGTGACGATATCTATACCGCCATGAGCGATCCGCGCTGTCAACGCGCCTTTCCCGCGCTGATGCGCGAGACCATCCGCACGGGTGAGGCGAATGGACGACTTGACGTAAGCCTGGAACGATTGGCGGAGATCTTCAAGCGGGCGAGTGAAACGAAACGCGAGACGATCAGTGCCCTTCTGTATCCCATCGTGGCCTTCATTGTTTTTCTGATCGTCTGCACCGTAATCGCAATCATGGTTCCCGATGCACTTGAAGATGCAGTCGGAAAGAGGGACCTGTTGGGTATGATGCCAAAATTGCCCACCGTGATTCGCTTCCTTTTCTATCTGCGTGAGAACCCTGCCGTCCTTGCTGCCCCTCCACTATTCATCACCGTACTTTGTGTGATGTGGGCGTTGGGCAAGCGTTACCACGCCACACGCGTGGCGTTAACCCGTGTGGAACGCAAAATGCCGATGATCGGTTCCATTCTTTATCAGTTCGCGCTGGTACGATTCATCGACCTGCTGGCGGCCAACAACGAGACTGGTATCCAGGTGGCCGAATCGCTCAAGCTCATTCGAGGCACGGTCAACGATGTGTTGATCGAGGACAGCCTTTGGCGGATGCGTGAGCGGATTCTGACTGGGGGTGCAAGTCTTTCGGAATCGATGGCGGCAAGAACAGAAGAGACGGTGTATCCAGGGCTTGTCCGGCAGATGATTCGGGCCGGCGAGGAATCCGGGCGCTTGACGGAAATGCTGCTGCCGATTGTCGCGTTCTATGGCGAGCAGGCCAAAGCGACGCTCAAGCGGACGCTCGATATGCTGACACCGGTGATGATTATTCTGCTGGGTGCGGTGATTGGACCGGTACTGGTAGGCGTATACAAGACACTAATTATATTGCAGGAGGTGAGTGCTTTCGGTGTTAAGGGAATGTGATACAGAAAAGTGCAAGTCGACAAACCCTGTGGTAGTAAAACGACACGCTCCCCCTTTGACAGGCGGAGATCTCTGCTAAAGTATACACAGTTTTTCGAATGGAAAACTGACGGTCGGGAGCGAGTGCGGCCCGCAAACGAACGGAAAGCAAAGTAAGGTAGACGGCCGCAAAACAGGAGGGTCACATGTTGAGGAGAGGTCAGTTGGGGTCAAAGTCGGGTGTCACACTCGTCGAATTGTTGGTGGTCATGTTGATTGTTGTCATCCTGGCCGTGTCGTTGACACCGTTGTTCAGGGACTACATCACACGTGCCCAGTACACGGCCGAGGCCGTGCCGGTGGTGGCGGACTTGCGCACCAAGACGACGTTGTTCCAGTATGACAGGGGCTTCTATCCAGGAATTCCGCGTGCCACGGGCAAGCCGGTAGAGAGCCCGGGGGATGCCTTCGATGAGAATTGGCCTGACACTGCCGCCGGTGAGCACGCAACTTCGATATTGCGCGATTCAACTGGTGCCGATGCCGCAATTCCGAGTCAGAGCTTTGTCCCCATTGCCAATACCGATCCCGTTCGATATGAGCCAGCGGTTGTCGACAGTAGTACTGCGGACCAGCCAGACTTCACGGTAGATGCCGTCAATGCTCTAGACGCAGGGGATCACTTCTCTGCGGACCTGGATGTAGACTATGAGCACTTTTCTGGAAACCGCTTGCGCCCGAATCATGTCTTCTATCGTGCGGACTATGCCGGCTACAAGCAGGGCGGGCATGTGTTCGCTATCGGTGTTTTCGGTGATGGCGATGGCCTTGCTGTTGGCACGGGGTACGCGGTCATGGAGATTCACAACCCGTCAACGGAAACCAAAGTTGTGGCTACGTGGGAGCGCTGGCGCCCTGTCGACGCGCAGGCCGGGCAGCTTACATTCAAGAATTCGGATGAATGGGCGATGCCTGCCTCCCCCGTATTGCTGCTTGAAGAGAACGTCTGCTGGATGGGCTCTATTGACGACTTCATGACCGATACCGGTGATGTTGTCGCCGATAGCGCAGTTGTTGCTACCGCCCTTGAAAACCTGGCCGCAGCCGGCTGGTCCTTCTAGTCTAGGCTAGCTGCAAAGACAGCAACGGCATGAATACGTGCTCACCTGTATGGGAAGAGGCGTGTTCATGCCGGGGCATCTTTCTGGTTTCATTTCAGTTCTAGTCATAGGAAGCGTAGAGGTGGCAAAAAATGAACCACACAGGTTCGCTCTGTTCATCTCTACTCTTCTCGTGTTTAGAAGTGTATCGGTTCAGATTCAAATGCTAGAAGCGTAGAAGCTCGTCTCTCGATGAACGTGCTTTCACCCCAACACAGAGCATTGAAGGGCAGGTGGGTTATGAGCAGGCATATTGGCATCAGGTGTTCTGTGCGGGTGATGTGCGGGTTAATGTTATCGGCATCGCTGGTGCGTGGTGCGTTCTACGATATCGAGGATGCGGCTGTGCCGGCGTTGCCTGCCGGTTGGACCGCTATAGGCTGGCAGAGCGCCGCCGTGGCGTCTGATACGGCGGTGGAACCCAATCGTGGCACCACGGCGTTGCGACTTGCTGACGACCCTTCAGGCCCATGGCTGCTTTCACCCGAGAACATCACGGTAACCAATGCTGTCGTGGACTTCAGTTGCCGCTATACCAATGGGGTCGGTATCGCGACGGTTGAGGTCTGGCGAGTGACGTCCGGGGTGACCAATGCCCTGGGCGAAGTGGGGGTGCCGCTTTCCGCCGAATGGCGGCATGTAACCCTGTACCCGGAACCGGCGCTAGCCGTTGGGGAAACGAACCGTTACCTGTTTACACTCTCGAACGCAAGTAGCGGCGCTGTGGTCGAGGTCGACAACGTCTATTTCGGCCGCGGTCTTCCGGAAGCGGATTCCGGCCGCATCGTGTACAGCTACGAAGCGGCTGACGGAACGGGGGCGTCAGGGATGTGGTGGAACTGGATTCCACCGTTTGGCGTGACGTGGGACGGCTATAGTGGCGTGCTCGGTGGGCGCACGGGGGACGTATTGCGTGCGCGGACCGGTTCGACTGGCGTGGGTGCCATCGGCTACCTCTCGCCGTTCGCATGTCTGCCGGAGGTCCCGAGTGATAGCTTTGTGATCGAGCTGGATATATACAATCTGGCCGGGTCGAATACGAGTCGTAACGACCGGGTGCAATTGCTCGGGAGTACGAACGACTGGGCCAGCGCGCTCGAGATCGGTTCCCCGGTGTACCGCTATGATGCGAGCGTTGACGACAAGACGTGGCATACGAAGAGCATCCTCGGCTATGTCAGCGGACTTGACGATTCGGTCACGCTACGGCTCGGTCTGCAGGCCATTGCGGCGGGCAGCAGCGGTCAGCAAGTGTACATTGACAACCTGAGTATCCGCTATATAACCACGGTTGCAGCCTCTGATATGCGCTATGTGTCGTGGGACGGATACACGGAAACTGTGGCACCGTGGGGGGCGACGGAGTGGGGGAGTTCCCGCAACGACAACCCTTATGTCTCTCTGACGGTCGAGCCGCGTCCGCCTGAAGACGTGACCAACATGCAGGTCGAACTGGTGCATGATCGTGTGTCGATGGGGGTGGTCGAGACCAATGTCCTGGTGCAGGTGGGTACGGGGAACGTATGGCGCACGGCAGCACCGGTTGGTCCATTCGAGGGGGGTGAGACGAACCGCTACCAGGCGAAAATCACGTTTGCGAGCGCGAGTGGGGCGGCGACGAACAGCCCTGTGTATTTTCCGGGCCCTGATGAAAGTGAATGGCAAGACACAACGGTGTCTGGTGCCCGTTCAGTATGGGTTAACGAGATTGCGGCTGATTGGGTAGAGCTTGCAGCTCCCGAAGGTCGTGCAATACCGGCGGATCCGGCAGAGGACTGGCGCCTGCTGGTTGAATCCGGGACGCAGAGCGTCAACTACATACTGTCGGCCGAGATTTTCACCAACAGCGTGCATCACGGGATTGCGTTTGCCCACCAGTCGCTGGATCCGGCACTGGCCGGGGAGCTGCTGACGGGCCAGTTACACCTGCTCAACGGCGCGGGGTTGGTGGAGTTCTCACAGTCCTATGATCTTAGTGGCGGTGGGGCCTGGTCGGCACAAGGAACGGGGCCCTACGTTGGCGATGATGATTTTGCCGGGTACGGCGAGGTCTTTTCTACATGGTCAGCGACGTCCGGCACACGCGGAGAACGCAACGCGGGACAGGAATTCGAAACCCTGGTGGAGGCGCGTGTGCAGGTGACCGGTACAGTGTCTTACGCCAGCGTGCAGATCGCGGTTCCGTTCAGTTCCGGAACGATGAGCACCTCGTTGCTGGCCAGTGCCACTGGGGATACGGCGGTGGTGGTATTCGAAGGGGAGCATACCAACGCGGCGCAGGCGGAGGTGACTGTGACAGGGGCAGCGTTCGGCTGGCTGGCTCCGTCGGTAACCAATGTGATCGGCTTGGAGGCGTCGCTGACGAACCACATCGCACTTCCAATGGGGGCCGGCGTTGGCCGGGATAGTTTCGTGGGAACCGCGTTCAGCCCCTACTGGGAGGTGATGATCGACCCATTCGGTCCCTCGTGGACCTGCAATGAGCGCGCGCGCTGCGCGACTGCCTCGGTCGGCGTAGGGGGGGCTTCGCGGCTGCGGGTGCAAAATAACCTGAATTCGCGCGGTCGGCAGCATGTAAGTGTATCTCTGCAGACGCAGAATACGTTTCCCTCCAACAGCAACCGCATCGATAAGGTATATCCTACATTCACGACCAACGAGGTTTGGGGTACGGGGGAGGCGCATACACTGCCTGCCGTGATAAACCGTTACCAGGATTTCCCCGTTAATGCATGGGTCGACTATCACGCGGTGATGCCGATTGATGCCTTCGGTGCTTCGGATGTCTGGTTCACGCTGGATGCGAAGGCGGCCGGTAGCAGCGGCAAACAGATCCACCTGGACGCCCTGCGCGTGGCCTTCCAGGACATGGTGACAGCGGAGAACTTGCTCTTGCTGCCGGCTTTGACGTTGGCCGGACAGCCTTCTGCGGTGTCGGTTGACCTGATTCCCCGCGGTACATCGGTCTCTTCCGTTACTGCTGCTCTCATTTATCAAGTCAATGGCGGAGGGTGGCAGACAAACGCGAATCTCTTAGCTGGAGCTCAGACTCTGGCGGCACCAACCAACGTGGTGTTGGCTGATGCTATGGGGCCGTTTGTCGAGGGTGATGTGGTTAAGTACTACGTTTCGGTTTCTTATGATCCGAATGATGGTGACCCCGAAACCGGAACCGAAACACGGTTCTATCCCGACAATAGTGCTGTCGATGCGGAAACAGGTGCGTGGGTGGTGATAGGGGATTACGAGGCGGAGCCGTTGTCTCTCACCGTTCAGGGGATTCCTCCTGTCTGGTTCAATGAGATCAATCCGAACCTTGAAGCCGCACCGGAAGACCATTTCATTGAGCTGGCCGGATGGACGAACATTAGCATCGGTGGATACCGGGTTGAGGTGGAAGACCTGACCAACGGTGTCACGGATGCCTATACCATCCCTGCGAATACCTTCGCGACGAACAACATTACCAACGTATACGGCTTCTACGTTCTGGGCGGTAATGCGGAACCGGCACGGCAGCAGGCTCTGACCAATGCGCTGCCACGCCATGGTGGCCTGAAGCTGCTTGATACGGAGTCGAACGTTGTACATGCCGTCAGCTATGACGCAGGAGGCGAGTCGGTAGCTTCCAACTACCTGGAGTATGTGTATCTCGGCAATGCCGGAGGTCTGACTCTGGCAGCATCTGGTGACGGTAACCCAGGTAATGAGTCGCAGTTTGACTGGGTATCTACCTCCAACACCTCCGCCGGGGCCTTCAATGACGGTCAGACCTATACCAATGCCGCACCCATTCCTGACCCGCCTCTGTTCCAAGACCCCTTGGGTTGGACCAAGGCCACGAATAGTCTGACCGTAACGGCAGAACTCTCCACTGATATGCACAAACCCCTCGAGTATCGGATTCAAGCTTCCGGGCAGGACAGTGGCTGGTCGACTGCTCGCGAACTGCTGGTGACCAATCTTAGTGAGAACACGGGTTACACGTTTACTTTGGCTGTAAGGGATGCGCTGGGAGCTCAGACGGCATCCAGCACAACGGACGTGTTTACAAGTGTTGCCACCCCAACTCAGGCTCCGGTCGTGTCGGGTACCGCAACGAATGCCGTCTCCGTTCGTCTACCTGCCGGTGCAGTGGCGAATCTCGGCGTAGGAGATACGAGCATTCGCTATAGGGGACCCGTTGGTGGTGAGACAGCATGGTCAACTGGTACGGTAACGGTGACGGATTCTGCAATGACGCCGAATCAGCTCTATACATTCGAATCTCAGGCGCGAAATGGTGATGCCATCGAGACCGCTTGGGGCGGAGAACCTGGCGAAGGCTATACCTTGGCCGTAGCGCCCATCACGCCACCGATGCTCACTCAGGAGGGCTCAGACCTTCGCCTATCGGTCACGAACGCCATTGTGGCGGGACCGTTGAATGTAGACGACAACCCAACGAATACTCAGTACGCAGTTGCCGTCTGGTCGCCCATGTCCGGATCCACGAACTACCTGACGACGGCGGGAGACGTCCAGAGCAGTAATGCGTGGGCTGTGCTCCCGGATTGGGGTGGAACCAACGGAATCGTTGCGGACGTGGATACGACTGTGACAAATGCCTTCGCTCTGATCGCCCGTAACGGTGACAGCGTGCTGACATCAGTGGGCCCCTCTGCAACGTCTGTCTTCCATATGGCGGTTTCATTCGCCGAGACCCCGGAACAGCTTGACGGTGAGCAGGGACAGGTTTCGGCGGTGGCGGATATTGAGAACCCCTGGATGAACGATACGCAACTGCAGCTTGCCTACAGCAGTGATGAAGGTGCGAGCTGGAGTAATGCTACACTGGCTGATGCCACGGCTGCCTACGGGGATGAACCGGTTGTTTCAAACGGCCTGCCGTATCAAATATCCGGCGTGGAGACGGGCACGGGCATGACCAACCAGGTCAACGCTACCTGGAATGCGCTGGCCGACCTGGGCGGAGTATTCGATGGGCAGGTTTGGGTTCGGTGGAGTGCTTTCGACCCCACTGCACAACGGCCTGCACAGGCTCCGGCAACATCTGCCGCCGTATCTCTGGACCTGGAGTCGCCGACAGGGACGATCACCCGTCTTGACGGAAACCCAACGAATGCGCCGACGCTGCACTTCCAAGTGGTCTTCGATGAGACGGTCACAGGGCTTACGACGGGGAGCATTACGAAGCATGAGTCCGGCGTTGTGGGAACCATCGCGTCTGTAACGGGTGCAGGCATGAGTTACACGGTAACCGTGACCAGCGTGACCGGAGACGGTACGTTTGGCATATCCATCCCTGCCGACGAAGTCGTTGATCAGGTCGGAAACGGAAACGCGCCCGTTGGTCGTGTCGACTATGCGATTGACCAGACGCGCCCCAACGGAGTCGTCACTTGCCTGGGTAGCAATCCGACAAGCGCCGAGAATCTGTATTTCCAGATAGCGTTCGATGAGATCGTTACAGGGGTGACCACGACTGATGTGACGAAGCATGAGTCAGGCGTGACAGGAACGGTTGCTTCGGTGATCGGCGAAGGCACGGCCTACACCGTAACCGTGGCAAGCATCACGGGTGACGGCACGTTCGGGATCTCTGTGGCCGAGAACCGTTGTTCTGATTTGGCCGGCAATGGCAATACATCTCTTGCTGAAGTCAGCTACACGGTAGATCAATCCCCACCGATTCCCGGCACTGCAGTCATTGGGGGCGGTGCAGAGTCCGTTATCCTCTCCCTAACCAACCTGACGCTGAGTCTCTCGTGGCAGGATTTCGCGGAACAGGGAAGCCCTGCGCATACGATTGTCGGCTACTACTATAGCTTGGAGGACCAGTCCGGCAGCTCCAATGGTGTCTTCACAACCGCCACTTCAGGCATCTTTTCCAATGTGCCCCGTGGCGTCGTGACCGGGTTCGTATGGGCAGTCGACCAGGTGGGCAATATCGGAACCAGTAGCGCCTTTGATTCCATGACAGTCTACTATGAAGCCTCTGCCTTTGCCGTTACTGGCATGCCCGTTCAGGTCGCCGGTAGCAATCAGGTCATAGAGGTGCGAGCAATCTATGACGAGACCGATCCGGGCACGGTTTCTGACGCCTATATCGGTTTGCATGAAGTGGTTTTCAGCGGGGCAAACGTTTCCCGCGCAGGTACCTGGCCCACGGCCACCGACGTAGATGGAATTCCGGTCCCATTCGGTATTGCGATGGACCTGGATTTCGATGCCGGTATTGCGAGTGCGACCATGCGCTTGGTTTGCGCCGAGAGCGCCATCATCTCTCTTTCTGATGGTGTTGTCAATGCCGCATCAAATGCCCTGGCGGTCACGGTTCAGCCTGCAGAAAAGGCAACGCTGTTCTATGGAACGCTACCGCCTACGCAAGTCGTTGCCGGGGTGAACTGGAGTGATTTCACCGTTGAGATCTCTGACAGCTTCGGAAACAAGACCGGCGGCGATACGAATGCAGTTACGGTTCACCCTTCCCCGGGCGCGTTTGTGGGCGGCCCAACGACTGTGGAAGCCGTGGATAGTGTAGCTGTATTTACAGGCCTGACGTATAGGACGTCTGGTACCATAGATGTGTATGCTGAGGGACTTTCGGCGACCGCAACTGCCGTGGTACAGACGGTAGTCCTGGCGGCTGATGCCGTCAGTTACGCGCTTAGTGTTATTGACTCTCCAGAGGCGGGTTCGCCTGTCAACCTGACTGTCGCTGCGGAGGATATCTACGGCAATCTTGCCTCTGCCTATTCTGGGCCTCAGTCGCTGCTCTTCAGCGGGGCCTTGCCATCACCGTCCGGGACACAGCCGACCGTCGATGGCATTGACTTTGGCAGTCCGGTTGGCCTTACGTTCGGGGACGGCTCTGCAACCGCAACGCTGTATCTCTATAGGGCTGGACCAACAGGAATCACCGTCACGAATTCTGCTGAGGGAAAGGCTGGGGGGCCTTTGAACATCACCGTGTCCCGCGCAGCGATCACAGGCATCGAATGGAAAACACAGCCTCCCTCTAATGTGGCTGTCAATACGCTGTGGAGCCCAAGCCCCGAGGTCCGATTGCGTGACCCTTATCACAATCCTGTTACATCGGGAAATCTAATCACCCTCGAGCCGTCCAAAGGGGCCGGAATTGCAGGTGCCTTTGTTGGGGCAGATGGTGTCGCTTCCTTCAGCAGCATCATTTACACTGTTCCCGGCGTCTACCGAATCAAGACAAAAACGACACTTTCTGAAGGCTCACGGGAGTCACCATATTCGGGCCTTGTGTTGGTGCATGCTGATACTGCTACGGTGTCGCGGGTCATCTCAACCCGGGTTGAGGGGGCGGACCTGATCCTGGCATTTACGAATGAGCTGTTTGTCCTGCAACATCAAGTTGAGAGGTCGTCCGATCTGGCGCCAGCAAACTGGAACTCCAATGGCGTGCAGGTCAGCTACGAGCTCGACGCCGGATCCTGGATGTCGGGCTCCGGGGAGGTATGGCGTGCAACCGTGGAACTACCGGCGACGAATCACTCATACTATCGGATCGTAACTCCCGAACCATAGCCTGCACCACGTTGGGTTTTGTGCTGTTTCACAAATGTCGAGTTTCCGCTTGAAGACAGATGCTGCGCAGAGTATTAACTTTGTAAAACATCTTTCTTGTATACACCGTTTAGGTCAGAGGGCTGAGCTGGGCGCCCTTGATAGATGGAGTGTACGCGAACGAAAAGGAGAGGTCCGTATGGTTTTGGGTAAGAGCACTGGCGTTCTTCTAGCCTCCATCTCGCTGAGCCTTGTTGGCGTTCTGCCTGCCTATGCGGATGGTCTGTGGCTCAAGGCTGGCCCTGTCTATCGTGGCGGCATGGAGGCTAGTGTCTCCGGCTCTTCATACACACAGGACGAAGGTCTGCATGCCGCAGGGCCGTTACAGCTTCCTTCAGGTATTGGGGATGCAGGCTCGTACGCCGACCGCACATACGACAACGGCTACGTCCGTCGTGATCCCGGGACCGGGAATCCTGCTTCTCTAGACCCAAGTGTCACATGGCATTGGGGCTACGATAGTGGCGGGCAGTACGATGCTGGCGCGAGCACGCTTGAGTTCTACAAGACCGGAAACGAAGGCTATCAGGAAGTTCTCGACGTACTCCTGTCAAGCGATACCGGCATGAGTGGCCAAGGTGCCGAGATTGTTGGTGGGGTCTCGCTCAGGAACGGCGCATTCAGTGTTGATCTCTGTTTGGGGCTCCAGGGCATTCCTGGTATCAAGGCAACCTTTGGTGGCACCACGTATAGCGAAGACATCTATCGCATGGACGTTGTCGACACGTATGATGTCTCTGGGATTGCCGTCCCTTCCGAGCCGCATGGCGGAACCTACGATGGCCCGTTCGACACCCCCCCGGTCATTCCAAGCCCGACGATTCCCAACAGGCCAGCGTCCCGGTCCACCCGAATGATCGATATGAATTGGCATGCTTACAACGATATAAGCATCAAGGCCGATACAGATCTGTATGAGCTGTGGTGTGGTCCGAGGCTGGGCTTCCGGGCTGGTGATCGACTCTCATTGCACCTCACACCAAGAATCTCAGCTACATATGTTGACGCAAGCGTTGAGCGCGGCGAGCGCTTCATGGCGAAGCATGCTGACGGAAGTACCTCCATTCTCCAGAGTTGGCATGATGAGGGTAGTGAGAGCAGATTCGTCCTTGGGGCGGGCATGGCTGGCGGGGCCGATGTTGAATTCAGAAATGGTCTGTTTGCTGGGGTATGGGGCGGCTACGAGTGGGTGAGTGAAGACGTGGATGTGAACGTCGGCCCGAATACGGTTTCTATCGATGCTAGCGGTTATGCGGCCGGTGCAGTCGTTGGCTTCAGGTTCGGTGGCGTGGCTTCACCAGCTCCGCAGGCGGTCGTTCCTGTGGAGGTCTCGCGCCGCGTACCCGAGAGCCCAAGCGTCGATGCGCAGGCTATGGCCCT
This sequence comes from uncultured Bacteroides sp., assembly GCA_964622985.1. GTDB lineage: Bacteria > Bacteroidota > Bacteroidia > Bacteroidales. Next base: position 16,836 of record CAZURA010000063.1, read on the forward strand.
TGGTCACGCGCTCTATGATCAGCTGCATCAGATATCTCAATCGAGTAAGGGACCAGAAGCCGTCCGTTGCATCATCCAGACCATGAAAGAGCGCAACGAGGAGGACTATGCGGCACTTGTGGCCTATGTGAAGAGGTGTCGCGGGAACACGCCGGAGACCTTTGATTCGAACCCGGCAGCTGCGCCCTTGCGTGTTGTCCATGTGGAACCGGGTGAGAAGGCCTACAGGGAACTGCTCGTGATTGCCGAGTCCAGCAATGACAAACAAGTGGTGCGGCACGCGATTCAGACTATGAAGAAACACAGGCAGGAGGAGTTCGCTGCTCTTGTGGAGTACGTGCAGCAGCGCAAGGCCGAGCGGGCGCAGTTGGCGATGAGGTAGGAATTTGAACGGAAGATCGCAAAGGTCGGTAAGCGAAGTGCACAACAACAAAGCCCATTGCGCTAGACCCATTCCGGCAGCGGTGTGGTGGGGCTTGTGTGTGGTCTGCTTCTTGTCGTCTTCGGTTACTCTTTTTGCACAAGACGTCGCGGCTTCAGAGGCTGGGATGCCCAAGGTGCCCTTCAACGAGAGGCTGGATACATATCTTCATTGGGAAGAGTGGACCATCCGGGATCAATCTATCGAGCGGGAAGTGATGGTGGACCCGCACATTGACCAGCGACTGGTCCTTTTTGTCGGGGCGGGAGTATCCGTCCCTGCCATTGAATTGTTCACTCCAAATGGGCACAGAGTCCGTCCAGTCGATGAAGAGCGTGCCTTGTTCCGCCAACTGGACAGAGCCGTCTCATGCCAAGTTGGTATGCCCCAGGCTGGCGAATGGCGTGTACGCATTGTGCCACAGGGCTCTGACTCCCAGCGGGTTCTGTTTGCCGTGAGCGGGCGCGGCAAGGACAACGTTTTCCTGAAGGTTCACGCGCAAGCGGTGCGACTGACCGCCGATCAACGGGAAGCCGATCCCCGATATGCTGATCTCCCCGAGTGGTTCCTCCATGTGAGAGCATCGTTCCGAGGAAGATACCTCTACGGTATCGGGAACGCAGCAGTTGTGTGCTCGATTCTTGACCCCCTAGAAAAAGAGCATCAGGTCGTGTTGCAGGATGACGGTCGGCAGACGGATCAGCGTGCGGGCGATGGGACCTATTCCGCAGTCCTCCAGATTGACGCAACCGGAGAGTATCTGGTTCGCGTCCGCGCGAGCGGAAAGAATGCACGATCATTGGAGGCAAAGGACGTGCCGGACTTTTTCGAGACGGGACCTCCGCGGCATTACGAGTCGGAGGATCTCCCGCCATTCTCCCGGGTTGCGGAAGTCAGAGTACAAGCCAAGTAGAACAGGAGGACCCATGATGAGAACTCAATGCGTGTGGCAGAATCGTAGATTGTCCAAATTGGTGATGGTAGTCAGCAGCTGCTGTTTCCTTGGCCTTCAAGTTGGAATGGGGGGGGATGGCGAATACGTTGACGACCAAGCTGTGACTTGCCTTGACGGCCAGAGTCGTACGCTGGATCTCATGAATGTCTCTCTCTTCATTGATCAGGATCCAGCCGGTACCCCATCGAGCGTTGAAACTTGGAGCAATCAATTTGTAACGGCTTCGCAACGCATTTGGAACTTCACGGAAACGCAGGCGGCTCTGAACGAGGTCATTGTCTACCGCCGAACGAGACCTGGTGGCGTGGATATCGTTTCGCAGGCAAGAGAGTGGCCGAGAGCCACGCCTTACAGACCGGGTGGGTTCCTCGGATTTGGGGCCGCAGGACTTGGTGGGGGTGGACAGATCTTCTTGCCTGCGAATATGGCGAACGTCCTGCCTGGTCGAAACGCAGGAGCGGTTATTGCGCACGAGTTTGGGCACTACGCGTTTGGATTGGGGGACGACTACAAAGTGTATACCCGCCGCGATTCAGACGGTCAGTACCTCACTGCAAGTCGTGACACAAGTGGAGCAATTTCAGCTGTCACGTGGACGGGATCGAAGACATACTCCGGTGGCATGTCGTTTAACGAACTCAGGAATCGGGTTTCGCCGACTGGCGACGGGACAGGGGCGGGGAATGCGTTTCGCGCATCACCCAGCACGGTCATGAATCATGAAGTACACTTGGAGGTAAGCACGCAAGGTAATCACTATTTGCCGTGGGCAGGTACGGTGACGCATGGAGGAACCGTGCACAATGTCTCGTTTTCGATCCACCAGCACGATATGCACAGCCAGTCTGCATGGGAGACTCTGCGCGACGATCGTGGACTGACAATCCCGACAAATCTCGTCGATAACGCAGCAGGCTACGCCACGGAGATGCCTCCGCTTCAATGGATACTGACCGAACTGCATCCATCGTCGGTTGTCTGTCTTGATCGATCCGGAAGCATGGGGCCCGATTACCATGAGCAGGGCATCCACCTTCTTCCCACCGCCATTGCAGGAGCGAACAAGGCCGTGGACAACGCATCTGTGCGACAACAGCCGCTCTTGGGTATTTGGGGTGAGGAGTTCCCCGGCGACAACGTCGGCATCGTCTCGTATGCATCGGACACGAGCATCGACGCGGCACTCGCGGAGATCGTTGACGGAGCGACGAAGACGTCACACAAAGCATCGATATCGGGACTGACTGCAAATGGGGGAACGGCCATCGGTGATGGACTACGAACCTGCTTGAATGAGTTGACACGAGAAAACGGTGCAACAGCGCCCGCCGGCGAGAGCGAAATGGTCATCCTTCTCTCTGACGGAGAACACAATGACGGAGAGGACCCCGAAGGACTGATCTTGACGGAACTCGTCGACCGCAATGTGCGGTTGCACACGGTCGCATTAGGGCCAGCCGTGGACGCAGGTCTAATGAGGCGTCTAGCGGACGCGACTGGCGGGAAGAGCCGCCGCATAACCGATGCCAGCGAACTTGACCAGTTTTTCGCTGAGATCTACACAGAGTCGCGGGATGCATCTGCCCTGACTGACGTCGTCGGGTCCATCGACACATCTTCGGATACGCGTCAGGTCCTGGTCGATCCGTTCGGCAATATGGATCTGACATTCAACCTCTTCTGGGAGTCCGGCGACCTTGACCTTCATCTAGAGAAACCCGATGGGACTGTCATCGACCATGTAGCAGCAGCCAATGACCCTGATGTCGAGCTTATTGAATCCGCACGATCGGAGTTCCTGCGCGTCATTGCACCGGAGCCAGGCGTCTGGATCGCACATGTGATTCCGGTGACTCCAGGAGGCCCGCAGGCGTATCTGCTCCAGGTCGCGAGTTTAGGGCAGAACAACGCGCGATTGCACTTAGAGACTACGGGTTCAGTGTTGACCCATCCTGCACCTCTCCTGATATCTGCGCGATTTTCGGGCCCGTTCTCGGGAGTTAGCGGGGTAGATGTCTCAGGTTTGGTTACTCGGCCAGACGGTTCTGCGGTGCCCTTTACTCTCTATGACGACGGAAATCCAAGCCACGGCGATCAACATCCGAATGATGGGATTTACGTCAACCAGTTCACGGATTTCAGCGTTGATGGCGAGTACACCTTCACGATCACGGGTAACAATGTGGATGGTCAGACTTGCATGTCTGGATTCTACAGCGGCGTGCCGGACGGTGGGGGCATTCCCGCGCCCGAACCTGTGCCACCGTTCTCTCGACAGAGGTCGGTCACCGTCGTGTACGACGGCATACCCGAGTTTATCAATGCAACACCCTACACGGAAACTGATTTTGCCTCCTGGCTGTTGGATCGAAGCACTGGAGCTATGGTGGGCAGCTTAATCGTTAGCAATCGTCCGGATTCGGTAAAAACCCTTATCGAGCCGTTCTGGTATGCAGTGACAGAAACTCACAATGTTATGCTGGCAACATCGGATGGGATGACCGATGAAGGCGATCCGTACGTGGACGTCACGGCGAAAGTCAATGCGGCGTTGCAGGTGAAGTACGGGCGGCAGAACATGGCACCGGGTGAGTGGGTGGTGATCGATGGGATCAGCGTGTACAGCAGGGACCGCTCGATTCCTGACATGACCGCTGTTTGGTCGCTCTGGGCCGACCCTCCGGGCATGGGTGACCGGCGCATTGACAACTATGACATCAACGCCGACGGCGTTCTGGGAGACTCAGAGATTCTGCTGGCCGTGCAAAACTGGTACGCAAACGATATGCCCGACTACGACCTGCTGCGGCGAATAGAGCTTTGGAAGCAAGGACCGAATCCGTTCGAGGCCGACTGATCTTGGGTTCGTTCGTGTTGACGGCGGCGAATCGGCGTGTTGGCCTGTTCGCCGCCGTTCTGGCTGTCGGGAACGACGGCGGTGAATGGGAGTGATGGCAATGAACAGGCAGTTGACGATTGGTGTCGGGGCGCTGGCCGTCGCGCTGTTGGCGCTGGCCGCGTTGGTGACAGTGCGACGGGACCTGGACGAGGAGAACGTGCGGTGCGAGCCAGCCCCGTCACTGGATGCCATCCCCAAACGCGCTTCTGATGGCGCCGCGGAAGGTCTGCCAGCTGCCGAAACGGCTAGGACGAGTGAGCGGGCAAAGCGGAAAAACGCGGATAGCCGCACGGCCAGAAGGCCGAGTAACGTGGCGGAGGTGATCCGGTCGCCACGTTCCAGAACGGTGGAAGCGACCGAGGCCAAAGAGCGAATGTCGACGGCCGCTCGTCCCGTAGCGGATGCCGACGGTGTAGCGCGCGGGGCCAGCTTCACGGGTCGGAAGCGGACCGCTGCGAAGCAGGACGGGGACGGCGTTGTAATCGGCGCCGGTGGGGGCGCGCGTAGAATATCTGCAGGCGTCGCGGCACCTGACCTTGATGCTGGTGCAGAAGGGGCGGCGGAACCCGCCGCAGACATTGCGGCAGAACCACCGGCGGAATGGGTAGAGCCGGAAGTCGCGCAGGCGATTTTTGAAGGAACCGCTACGCGCAACGAGGAGGCGAGGCAGCGGCGGGAGGAAGAACAGCAGGCGGAACCCGAACACATCCTGCCCGCCGTATCTGTGATGCGGCGTGATGCGCTCAGCGAGGAAGGTGTCATGACGGTGGTGTTCTCCATCGTCCCGGAGCCTGATCTGGCGGCGGATGTTGCCGGATTGGTGTTGTCGCAACGCATTCCACCTGGTTGGAGCGTTGAGGACGTACAGCCGCCTTTTACTTCGTATGACCCCCGCACGCGGGTTGCTAAATGGTTGATCGTCTCGAAACCCATTCAAGCGGGTCAGATTTCCTATCGCGGTGTTCCTGTCGATGGTGATGCCGCCCTTGAGGACTGGTCTCTCTCGCAGTCATGGTATACATACCGAGAGCCGGGCAGAATCGAGGGCCTCTCGTTCAGCACGGTTCGAAGGTGATCCATGGGAGCGGAATGTTTCCTTCTTGCGCTCCGAAAGCGCTATCTAGCTGATCCCCTGGTGCGGTTCTTTCGGGGAACATGGAGATGTCGGTTTCGCCGTGAATTGATCGCGACGGGCTTGGTTGCCTCCACGCTTCTCCAGAACTCGTATGTATGGGCTCTGGATGTCGACATGGTACGCGATCTACCGGCACACCAAGTGTGCTCGGCGTCGAACTACACGTCGACGCTGACGGTTTCGTTCTCCGGCGGCATGCCAAGTGCGCTGATTCTTCTCGAGGTGCTCCCGGAGGACTGGCGCATCGTGAGCGCCACATGGAACAGCAGCCCTTTCTTGCCAACAGTGAGCGGCAGGACGAACAAGTGGGTGTTCGGCATTTCGCCCCCCGTAGGTCCGGGGATGTTGCAGTACGTGACCCAGCCCACGAACGCTGTAGAGCGATCCTACCGCATCTTTGGTGCAGCAAGGTACCTTGACGGCGGTGAGGAGGAGAGTGAGACCACAGGGGATGAAACACTGAATTCCTGTGACGGCGACGGGGACGGGATACCGGATGACTGGGAGCGGACCCACGGACTATCGCCAACCAACTACGCAGATGCTTTCCTGAACGCGGATGCGGACACTCATAACAATTTCGGGGAATGGCTAGCAGACACGGATCCGAACAACTCGACATCGAGCTTGGCTTTTACGCGAATCTCTAGCCCCTCCAACGCGTTGTCTATCAGTTGGCGTGGGGGCATGATGTCCACTCAGTTCCTCGAGTCGCGTTTGTCCCTGGGCGCGGCCGATGAAGTGTGGCGGTGCATTCACACGAACCGTCCGCCCATGGCTGCTACGAACTCGTGGGCCCCGGCTGGCACTACGAATAGGACCAACTGCTATTTCCGGCTGCGAGCGACGCGGTAGGCAATTTCGCAGAGCACAGACAGGGCTACTGGTAGTGGTAGTACAAATACAACGCTTGTGCTACGGGAACAGAGTAGTTTGTCGGCTATGGGGCACGGCTCTTGGCAAGCCGTTTGAGGACTAGCCCCGATATTTCGTCAACGTGAGAGATGGCATAAGGTTGCCGCCCTGCGTTGCACGCATAGTGTATCTGGCATGTAGAGTGTGGCTAGTAGAGGGTAGAGAGTCGAGATCGAGCACAGCTCCGCCCTGGCTCCGTTGTTTATACCGTGCCGGGCCAGCACGAACAGGTGTCATTCCAGAGCGAGACGGGAGGCTGCATGCCAGAAGAGGTGCTTATGGGGGCAGCCACTGGCCAAGTGCATGCGGACACGGCGCGTGTCGCGGATGACAACGGCCCCGCCCGCAAAGCCGCAGGCCAAGGGCGTCTTCAGGGCGATCCATGTGTAGTTAACCATTGGAAACGCAGATCTACTGCGCCGGTACAATGCTACTCCTCAACCGAGACTTTCCAGAATAGCCGCTGTGCGCCGGCAACAGAGCCCGTGTGAATGTTGCTGGGTGGAGTAGCAATGATATTGCTTTGCAGTACCGAGAACCCTGTAAGCAGGTTTGTAGAGACGTGAATCGTATAGTGATGGTTCGTGAAGCTGTTCCACCGAATCTCGATGCCGTCCTCCGTTTGCAGCGGTGACGCCTGAAGTGTTGGCCGTGTCGGGCTGGGCGTTGGCAGGACCACAGCACCCGAACCGTATGTATTGTCCTTCCCCACTGTTCCCAAGTCCACGCCATTGGCCTCAATATAGCTCCTGATTTGCGCCGGTGTGTACGAGGGGTTTGCCTCCTTTACCAGAGCAGCAAGAGCAGCAATATGGGGCGCTGAGGCCGACGTTCCTGGAAAGGAATCAGCACCATAGGTTTCTGTGCTGACGAAGTCGGGTCCACAGGCATCTGGCTTCACAACGGTGGGATTCATGGTATACGCACCATTATTGGGGCCAAGTGAGGAGTACGTCTCTACGGGTCCGTTGGTATAGGTGCCGTAATCAATTGCACCAACTGTGAAACATGCTGCCGCGTCACCAGGGATCGTGATGCTTCCAGGAGCGGGGGACGAGATGTTGTCATAGCCAAAGTAGAATAACTCGTGGGGGTAGCTGCGCACTATGAATGATGGAGATGTTGTCGCCCTTGCCTTGTAGATGGAAACGGCATACCTGGCTGAACTGGTGACTGTGTAGGTCAGCCGTTCGCGTGGCGGTTGGGTCCCGGTCTGGTAGTCGTCCGAGGTCGTGACGTATGTCCAAGTCGAACCGACGAGTTTGTACAGTTCCAGATCGAAGTCCTGATCGCTCGTGGGCCAGTCATTCCACGTGAGCAGTACGTTGAGCTCTGTTCCCGCATCAATCGGGTTGCCTTCGTTCCAGAGCTCGTTCATTGGAGCTGCTCCCGCGCTGGAACTCCAGTCAAGATAGGCATTGGCATCCCCGTCTCGCCACGTGATCAGGGCGTGCTGGCGTTGTTCGTTACCGGCCGAATTGACCCAGAGAATACCGTTCTGCTGCGCGTCTTCCGCGACGCTTACCGGGTGAGGTGTGATTGAGCTATACGCGACGCCATCATGAAAGCTCAAGGCGTCATACCCCCCGGACGAGCTGACGATCTGTATTCCCTGTGCCTTGCAGTAGTCTTTCGCGGCCTCATCGTCTCCAAGATCGACGGCCTTGAGCAAGTAGAGGTCAACGCCCGGTGCAATGTCATAGATGATCTCTGCACAGGCGCACCCGTGACCATCTGAGCCTGATGCCATGCCCGTGCCTGAGAAATCGACGGCCGTTGCTGAGGCCGGGATCTCACCGCTCGCAATCCGTGCATTGAGACCGAGAAAATCAGAATCGACGACTGCGAGTTTCACGCCCTGCCCGGTGAATCCCGCCGAATTCCAAGAGTTTGCTCCAACCTTGGCCTTTCCCTCACTCACCACTACGTGCTTCCTCTTCTTGATGGGGAGACGGACAAACGTAACGTCTTGTAGACCTGCAAGCTCGTCCAAGGCTCGAATCGGAATGAGCACCTTGGCGTGAGTCTTTCCGGTACGAACTATCGTGCCGGAACACTGGGCAACGATAGCGGCTTCGGCCCTCGCCATATTCGAGTCGTCACCGAATTGCGCAACGACGACAACGTTGCTTCCGTGCATCTCGGCTCCGACCTCAGCCAGAGATGCGGTGGCTTCGCCTCCTCGCCCCTCCTTCTCCATCATCCACGCATTGACCAGGCACGACTCGAGATGTTGAGTCACTGTGGGGGGGAGGGCTTCTTCATCGGGTTGGATCCGAGGCTTCAGGCCACCGCGTGTTCCATAGCTCCACTGTACACGCGTGGACTCACGTATTGCCGCCTCCTTTGGCAAGATGGACTCGGCCGCCTGGCGGATGGGCTCCCTCCCGGGATAGGGTGACGGACCTTCGGAGTCCGACGTGCCACTGCCGCTAGTTGCGGTACAAAGGCCTAGCAGAAAGGTTATACCCAAGGCTGCAATTCGCTTAGCAGAATGTGGGGTGCCTGTACGTTTCGTAAAGCGAATGAGGCACCCGTGTGGACTACAGGGAGGCTCTGGATGTTCCGTCCAGTCTTTCTCTTTCATCATGGTATTGCCATCCTTCATGGACGAAGCGCTAGGGGCTTCTTCGCTCATCGACTGACGTAGTCACTATGGATGATAGCGTAGTTTCCTTTCCAGGGCACTGCAACATTCGAAATCGACCAGGCCCCTCATCACAAGAGCGGCCGGGTGGCATAGAAATGCTCAATTCAGGCGATCTGGCGCAAATAGAGGAACGTTCACTTCCCTCGTTACTGGTACCCGCAATACTTCTGAGCATGGATACTGAGAGAATCAGAGAGCCCGAACTGATTGCCAGAGGCGTCGGCTGGAAGGCCTGCCCAATCTGGCCGGAGATGCAACCGATGGCACGATGGACAGAGGAGAGCTAATCGAAACTCTTCGCAGCGTGCAATAGATACTAACAGGCGGTCTCCCTCCCTGGGCTGCGTGCCGCATCACAGGTTTTCCATTAGTAGTGCGTTCTCTGCATATGAGAAGCGTGAGAGGGAAGGGCGTCGATGCCTCTTGATTGCGTTTCACATTTCTGTCTTCGCTTGACTACATCGCGCTGTTGGCTATGCTGGGCTCATATATAGGCTGAGAATACAGCACAACTGGAAGCTGGCGGCCACATGCGGGACGCGCGTGGTGCCCGTTGGGCAGAGGGTGAATGAAGCGCGAGACCATACAACAGATCATGTTCTTTGTCGTGACAGGTGCACTTTGGTTGGTCGGAGGAATCGCTGGCTTTTTCCTGCCTTGCTGGCTCCCCTTGGCTTGGCCTGTTGTTGCGCTGTGTATTCTCGAAGTGATCGGTCTTATCCTGTTACGACGCCCCCTAGCCGAAGATGCCGTCTCTTTTCTGATCTCTCTTGTCCTCGCCTTGGCGCTGCTCCCTCTGTTTCACGGTGCGCTTGCGATTCCCGGTCTCGCCGTGGGTAGCATCTGGGCACAGTGGTTTGCAGACGTTTTGGACAAGCCGAATCAAGAACGGAGAGAGAATTATGGAGGTGCAGCAGGAGAATCCTAATAAACACACCGGCGCATACGCCGCAAGTCGGGTGTCTCATGCGCGACTTCCAGAAACGCTCAACGTGCGCTTCGGTGAAGGGAGAAGGCCTATGCAGGCATGAAGGTGAACTGAACAACAACGCAACTGTAGAGATTGAAAGGTAAAAGGAGAGAGAATATGAAACGAATCGCATTAGGCATGGCAATGATTAGTCTGATATCAGTCACGGGGTGTATGGCGCCCAAGTCATTCGTAAAGACCATGGAGCCCTCGTGGGCGAGCGTTGAGCTACGAACTGGGATGGACTATGAAACAGCTTGGGCAGCAGTTGTTGATACGCTTGTCAAAAGGTTCGATCTTGAGGTCCTGTCAAAGGAGAACGGCTATATCCGTACAACTTGGCTATACACGTGGACAGGCAGGGTTATGGAGAACTACCGCGTGCGCGTCACTGTGAAGTTCAGTCCGGACAAGACGAAATGCGAGATTAAGTCTGAGGCCGAATACGGTGGCTCTGGACGCTGGGCAATGGGCTACGACTCCCGTCTCCTGGCAACGATCAAGACCGATGTAATGGGGACGATTGGTCGGACTACTCGATAGGAGCCCACTATGCGCACAATACTGTTCAGCATGCTCATGGCTTCATGTGTTCTGTTTGTGTCGGGCTGCGCCACGACGGCGCCTCGTTCGTTTTCACGGACGCGGGCTCCGTCATGGGCGACAATCGAGGTACGGGATACGCTGGAATATGATCGCGCGTGGGATACCGTAATTGAGCTTCTTGTCACGAACTTTGACTTGGCGTCCGTGCTTCGAGAAGACGGCTATGTCCGCACGGATTGGTTGTACACATGGTCAGGAGCCTATTCGTCGCATTACCGCGTCCGAGTAGCGGTCAAGTTTTCACCTGACAGGCGAGAGCTTCGATTCCGTCCCGAAGCGCAATTCCTGGCGGGCAAGAACTGGCGAATTGGAACCGATGCCCGCCTCGTCTCCACCATCAAGACGGACCTTATGGGGACCGTGGGACGAACGACCAGATAGAATTCGCCGGACAATCGTCCCGGCTATATCGCTTGCAGCCGCGCTGACGCGGCTGCAAGTGTCTGGTTGGGGCTGTGCGTTTGTCGTTGGTACGACAAGAGCCATCTCGGCTGTTTCGTCGGATTAACCAAGAACAAGCGCACCAACGCAGCAGGTGCAGTTCTCATGGCCGCAGCTGACAAGCGCCTTGAGGACACAGGAAAAGTAGCGACCTTACAGTGAGACAATATATGCATGCCAAGCATGCGACCGTGAGCGGCGCGTGATTATGAAGGCAGAACATAGCCGACGGGGCAGCAGCCCGCGCTATGTGGTTACGAACCTCTCGGGCGATCCGCAGAAGCTCTACGATCGCGACTACTGCGCCAGAGGCGAGATGGCGAACCGAATCAAGGAGCAGCAACTAGTCCCTTTTTGCAGTAGATCCCCTCGTATCGGCAGAAGCTTCGGGTCCGCAGATGGGGGTTGATTCCGGGAACTGTTTTGCACATGATGGCCGTTTAGTAATGGAGAGAAGATTATCATGACTGTACGG
>CAZURA010000064.1:0-28294 GCA_964622985.1 uncultured Bacteroides sp.
GTGAGAGGACAGATAGGGATTTGTTAATAAATCCCTATCTTCCTACTCGATTGGGTATTCTTTTTCCGTTTATTTTTATAGAAAACAAACATCTATGATCTACAATCGCCGAAAATATATAACCAGTTCTGCTGCTGCTGCACTGGGAGCTACCATGGGATTACAGGGAAAAGGGGAGTATCGCCAGCCCTCGCTTAAAGCAAATCGTCTTCTCCCATCCCTGAATGGCAAAAAGATTCTCTATACATACGGAGGATGGAAAGGACATGAGCCCGTGGAGTCCTTAGAGATATTCAGGCCCTGGCTTGAGAGTGAAGGGGCCGCTGTAGACGCTTTTGATACCCTGGAACCTTATGCAGATGCAGAGTATATGAGTGGGATTGATCTGATCATACAGATCGTTACCATGGCCAAGATCACCGGGGAACAGGAGAAAGGGCTTTTGAATGCAGTGAAGAATGGTGCGGGTATTGCAGGATGGCACGGGGGACTGTGCGACTCGTTCAGAGAGAATGTGGGGTACCAGTTTATGACCGGGGGACAATGGGTAGCGCATCCGGGCGGTATAATAGATTACAGTGTTCAGATCGTGGACCAGGAGGATCCGGTAACTGCTGGGCTGGGTGATTTTAGTATGAAGAGCGAACAGTATTACATGCATGTGGATCCCAATATGAAGGTGCTGGCAACTACTACTTTCAGTGCCGATCACGCAGATTGGATCGAGGGCTGTACTATGCCTGTGGTATGGAAAAAAATGTATGGTAAAGGACGTGTTTTCTACTCTTCAGTTGGCCATGTGATGAAAGATTTTAAAGTACCGGAGGCGATGGAGATTGTAAAGAGAGGAATAAAATGGGCATCAGCCAGTAGATATGAGCCTGCTGAACAGTGGATAGTGCCTGTCTATTAAAAAAAGTACAGGAGGAGGGTGGGAGATATTAAAATTATTTCTATTTTCGATACAATTACTTAATAAAGGTGAATCCCTACACAAATATAACAGTCTGGCGATGGCGTTGGTGGCGTTCCCACCCATATGCTTCGTCTGTAGGGATCAGTGAGTAAAGATCTGACATCATAAATACATATACACGGGGCATGAGTAATCAGTGCCCCTTTTTTTTTTGACAGAACTAACACCCTTTAAATCCAAATCTTATGAGCAAATTGAAAAAAGTATTTCTCGATGAGCATGAAATGCCAAAACAATGGTACAATCTGGCTGCAGATATACCTGGCACGTTGAATCCGCCCCTTGGGCCTGACGGAAACCCGGTGGGTCCGGAAATGCTGGCTCCCGTATTTCCCATGAACCTGATCGAACAGGAAGTGAGTCCTGAGCGGTGGATTGACATTCCTGAAAAAGTACTTGAGATGCTCTATATGTGGCGCCCTGCACCCCTGGTGAGAGCGTATGCATTGGAGAAGGCCCTGGGCACACCGGCCAGGATCTATTATAAAAATGAAAGTGTTTCGCCAGCAGGCAGCCACAAACCCAATACCGCCATTCCACAAGCCTACTACAACAAGGAGTTTGGAATCAAGAAACTGACTACGGAAACCGGTGCTGGACAGTGGGGAAGTGCACTCTCATTTGCCTGTTCCCTGGTAGGTCTGGAATGTAAAGTGTTTATGGTGAGGGTAAGTTTCGATCAGAAACCCTTCCGTAAAATGATGATGCAGGCATGGGGGGGGAACTGTATTGCAAGTCCCAGTGAAGAAACCCAGGCCGGAAGGAATGTACTGGCTGAACATCCCGACACTCCAGGTAGTCTTGGAATTGCGATCAGCGAAGCTATTGAAGCAGCAGTAACCGATGAAACCGGAGAGACCAGGTATTCCCTGGGTAGCGTGTTGAACCATGTGATGTTGCACCAGACTATTATTGGACTGGAAGCTAAAAAGCAGCTTGAAAAGATCAATGAAAAGCTTCCTGATGTGGTCATCGGATGTGCAGGTGGTGGAAGTAATTTTGCCGGTATATCCTTCCCGTTTATGCTGGATAAGATCAATGGTGCCGAAATCGACATCATACCAGTAGAGCCTGCCAGTTGTCCAACTCTCACTAAAGCGCCGTTTGCATACGACCACGGCGATCTGGCAAAAATGACTCCTTTGCTGGCTATGAACTCCCTGGGACACGGATTCATTCCGCCTCCTATCCATGCGGGTGGACTTCGTTACCATGGTATGTCACCTCTGGTGTGTCATGCGGTGAATCAAGGGCTTGCCACTCCACAGGCTATTCATCAGCTGGAGTGTTATGAGGCGGGTGTAACATTTGCACGGACCGAGGGTATCATACCGGCACCGGAAACCACTCATGCGGTTGCTTCAGTCATCAGAGAGGCTAATAAGGCTAAGGAGGAGGGGAAAGAGAAGGTGATTCTCTTTAACTTCAGCGGACATGGATTGATGGACCTGGTCGGTTATGACAAATTCTTCGCAGGGGAGTTAAAGGATTATGATCTCTCTTCAGATGAATATGAGCAGTATACTGCGGTGCTGAAAAACCACCCTTCACCTGTTGTATAGATAGGCGATATATTATCAAATAATGCTGTCCCGGGAGATTATTTCCGGGACAGTTTTTTTTATTTTTACAAAGATGAAGCGTATTGCAGTATTTTGCGGATCAAGTACAGGTTTCAATGGTATTTACAGAGATCATGCTCAACGATTAGGTAAAGCCCTGGCTGAAAAGAATATAGAGCTGATTTATGGAGGTGGAAAGGTAGGCTTAATGGGAGTAATTGCCGATGCTGTACTGGATGCAGGAGGTCGGGTAATCGGTGTTATCCCGGATTTCCTGGATATCAAAGAAGTGGCACATGAAGAGCTTACGGAAATGTACCGGGTTGACACCATGCATGAGCGTAAGGATCTCATTCATAAAATGAGTGATGGTGCCATCGCCCTGCCAGGTGGTTTCGGCACGCTGGATGAACTGTTTGAGATGTTGACCTGGGGACAGCTTGGATTGCATCAAAAGCCGGTTGGACTACTGAACATCAATGACTATTATTCCCATATTCTAGTTGCCATAGAGACCATGGTCAGGGAGGGATTTCTTAAGGAGATCAACCGGGAGCTTGTTCTGGTCAGCCAGCAAATAGATGATCTTCTCGGGCAAATGAATAGGTATATTGCTCCTGAAGTACCCAAGTGGATAGTGGACTGAGTGGTTGAATATGCATGCTAATGTCTATAACTATTAATTATAAGCAATTAAAATTATATATGCATATTATAATTAAAATCAGGTAATGCAATAATTATAAACCTGCGTTCCGCTCAATGTCGCAGGTTTATAAAGGAAATTTGTTATTTATGATACGGTTTCTACAGAAGTGTAGCCGATAACTGAATATCAGCGGCGGCCACAAGTCTCGAAATAGGGCACTTTTCCTTGGCTGTCGAAGCCAGTTCATCAAATTTATCCTGGCTCAGCCCTTCACATTTTACCTTGCAATCTAGCTCGATGGTTGTGATAACAGGACCCATATCATCTTTTCCGAGATGCACAGTGGCAGTGGTTTCAACACTTTCGGGGGTAAGCCCTTCTCCGCTGATCAGGGCAGAGAGGAACATGGAGTAGCATCCTGAGTGGGCAGCTCCCACCAGCTCTTCCGGGTTGGTTCCATCACCCTCCTCAAAACGGGAGACAAATGTATAGGGACCACTGTAGTTACTGAAGTTCATGGTACCCTTACCCTCTTTGAGTGTACCATTCCAAATGGATTTAGCTGATCTGATTGACATACGTATTTATTGAGGTTAATAATGAAATGATTTAACAGATGATTAACCCTCATCCTGTCGAATTGTTCGAAATGAATAGGTATCTAACATATCTGTTTGCTTGACTTTAGGACATTATAAGCGTAATTTTATAGAAACCCACAATTAACCGCCATGAAACAGTTCTTATACCTATCATTAACACCAGAGTCATTGGTGGCATCGCATCTCTCTCCTGTTGAATTCGGACACTACCTGGCTGTAGGAACCAAGAAGAGGTTGCGCGGACAGGCCATTTTTCTGGAGCTGGATATGACAAAGATGGAGGGTCTTCCCCTGGACTATTTGACCGGACATCTTATACCATACAGAGATGGTGAACCCAAACGGTCAGTATACTTATCCATTTACAGAGCACTGGAAAATACTCCCTTAGAAGCCATGAAAAGTCTCTTCCTGGCAACAGATGACGGTAAGGTTCTGGAGTTGAAAGCCGACACATTTACACTCGAGAAGGAGGATGTAATTCACCTTTACCAACAGTACAATCCCATCAGTACAAGAGTGGCCAGCAAGCTCTCTCCCCCCGAATTCATCAATTTTCTCACCGATCCTGAAAAACCGGTTTCGGCACCTAAGCTGTTTATGGCTGAATTGAAGTTGAACAGGCTTGCCAGGAATCCGGAAGCACCCATCCACGATCTTCCGTATCCCAATCCCGACCACCTGAGAGAGTGCCTTACCCGATTAATGGAAACATCAGAACGTTTGACCAAAACAGTGATCCGACAGTTTAAGGGAGATCTTTCCTACCGGACGATTAAAAATGGTTTTTTT
This sequence comes from uncultured Bacteroides sp., assembly GCA_964622985.1. Classification (GTDB taxonomy): domain Bacteria; phylum Bacteroidota; class Bacteroidia; order Bacteroidales. The sequence goes on from CAZURA010000064.1 coordinate 4,582, forward strand.
GTGGGCGATCAGGATAGGTATCTCTATTATCCATTTCCTTCCATTGAGGAGCTGGAGGATACGTATTACTCCTGGTGGCGATCGGCTCTCACTCAGTGCTTTTAAGGATTAATTGCGTCCTCTTCCTCTGGTAGGACGCTCTCCGCTTTTTTGAGGATCGCTCTCCTGAAACTGCTGGCGCCTCTGGTTCATTCTTTGCTCCCGGAGCTCTCTGTATTTTTCCATTTGCGCGGGTGAAAGCACCTCTTCATACTTCTTATCCCGCTCTTCCCGTACTTTTATCATCCGCTCCCTCATGGCATCCCTGTCAAATTCACCCGAGTTTCTCATCTTTTCGCGTTCCACCTGCATCTTGGTATAAAACTCCAGTTCATAGTCCAGGATTTTTTTATGTTGATCATCAGAGAGTTTCAGATTTTCTGAAAGGTCATTAACACGGCGCTTCACATCCTCTTCACTCATTTGGAATCCACGTCCCGGTCCTCCTGGTCCCCCCCCGGGCCTTTGTCCGCCCTGGGCAGATAGCTGGAGGGAAAAGAGCCCCACCAATAGAGTGAGCCCGACTAACTTAAGATTTATTTTCATAATCAATTGCTATATTATAGTACGACGTATTTATGCTAACTATTGCTAAGACACTCTGCATAGGAAAAGGTTTAATGTGAATTATCCCTATTTTTATTGGCAGGGGATTAAACCCTGTGATAAAACCCGAGTCATAAAGCAGCTACTTATTATTCATGTAAGCCCGAATCCTTGGAAATTGAGATAAAAAGCCTGAGCAAGACCTATCCGGGAGGATTCAAAGCCCTGGAAAATATTGAACTTACCATTGGAGATGGGATGTTTGGACTTCTGGGACCCAATGGTGCCGGGAAGTCCACTCTGATGCGAATCCTCGTCACCCTCATGCAGCCCACCGCTGGAGAGGTGTTGATAAATGGGAAAGATATCAGCAAGATCCGAAGGGATTTGAGAAGAATGATCGGGTACCTGCCTCAGGAATTCCGTTTCTTTGCCAAGCTCAGGTCCTGGGAGTTCCTGGATTATGCAGCCCGGCTTGCAGGCATGAATCATAAGAAGGAGCGAAGGGCCAGGGTGGATGAGATGCTTGAAAGCGTAGGTTTGTATGAATTCAGAAACCGCATGGCCAATAAGCTCTCAGGGGGAATGAAACGCAGACTGGGTATCGCACAGGCATTAATTGCACACCCCTCTGTCATTATAGTGGACGAGCCTACCACCGGACTGGATCCGGAAGAGCGCATAAGGTTCCGGAACCTGTTGTCGGACCTGGGACGAAGTGAAACTATCATCATTCTCTCCACACACATAGTGGGGGATATCTCAAGCACCTGCAATCAGATGGCCCTGCTCAATGAAGGAGCATTGATCTACAAAGGTACTCCCGGTCAACTGGTGGAGATGGCCAACGGCTATGTATGGAAGAGCGAGGTGAACCAGGAAGTTTATGAACACTTAAAGGAGGAGTACCCTATCATTTCCACCATCCCCTCAGGTACAGGATGGGAGGTACAGTTTGTAGGAGAGAAGCCTGTTTCCATGGAGGCTCAAGCGATAGAGCCCAACCTGGAACACGCTTACGTTCACTATATGGATAATAAACTGGATCACTGGAACCTGTAATGAGAAACATCCTGAATATAGCTGTGTATGAAGCCAAAACCTTGTTCAGGAGCTGGTTCTTCAGGATCTTTTCTCTGCTGGCCCTTTTCTTTCTTTTTGGTATCAATGCGGGAGAACTGGCAAATACCAGAGCCTATTGGACCATCCGGGCCATTGCGGCCAACTTTCCATATATCAATGTACTTTTTATTAATGTGGCTCAGGCCATCATTGCCGTATTCCTGGCCTCTGATTTTCTGCGCAGGGACAAAAAACTGGACACCACCGAGGTGATCTATGCCCGTCCCATAACCAACGGTCAGTATGTGGTAGGGAAAACGGCGGGAATCCTGGCACTGTTCGTCGGAATGGTGTTCGCGACATTAGTAATGTCTCTGATATTCAATCTGATACGACAGGATACACCAGTCGTTTGGGAGGCTTACCTCTATTACCCATTGCTTATAACCCTACCCACCCTGATCTTTATTCTTGGACTCTCCTTTTTCCTGATGATCCTGTTCCGGAGCCAGGCCGTCACTTTTCTGGTGCTGTTGGGCTACATCATTCTCACGCTCTCCTATTTTCAAGATAAGCTTTACGGATCACTGGATTACATGGCGTTCAATCTTCCTATGATCTATTCCGATTTCATAGGTTTTGCCGATAAGGAGCTCATACTCCTGCACCGGCTGGCCTACCTGGTCATGGGGATCGGTTTCATTTTCGCCACCATCCGGTTTCTGAACCGGTTGCCCCAGACAGGCCGCTGGAACAACATCAACCTGGCGGCCTTTATTCTGTTGGTCTTCTTAGGGGGTTTGCTGGGATATCGTTATTACATGGATCATGACCTGAGAGCTGAACAAAGAGAGAACTATCTGGAGTTGAATAACCGTTATGTGCACCACGAGGTGGCCGATGTCCTATCCAACGATCTACGGGTGGAGCAAAGCGGCAATAAGCTGTTTATCTCCTCAGAAGTGTGGATCAGAAACCCTCACTCAACACCTCTGGATACGCTGGTCTTTTCACTCAATCCGGGGTTTGATATTGACAGCATTACCGGAAGGAACGGCGCCATCGAATACCTCAGGAATGAACAGATCATTCGCCTGATTCCCTCTTCACCGCTGGCTCCAGACGGAAGGATCAGGATCACTTTTCTCTACCGCGGAAGCCCTGATGAGTCGGTGGCCTATCTGGATATCCCTCAGGAACAGCTGAATGAGATCAAACGGATCATGGTGGCTCCGGTGAATAAAAAGCCAGGTATTGTTTCCGATGAATTTCTTCTGCTCACTCCTGAGTTGTTCTGGTATCCCATGGCAGGAGTAGGATTCAACCTGGCTACTTTTCAACCCAGGGAAATGGATTTTGCACGCTACACCCTTACCGTATCAACCGAAGAAGGGCTCACTGCGGTGGCCCCGGGAAGATCTGAAGAGCACGAAGATCAATTACGTTTCATTCCTGAAAATGATCTCAATACCCTGGCATTGGTGATTGGTCCATTTGAAAAACGAAGTGTTAAGATCGAAGGGGTGGAATACAACCTGTTCCTGAAACCGGAGCATGACTATTTTTCCGGTTTTTTCCCCACCATTAAGGATACCCTTGAATCGCTTATTACTGAGGCCAAGAATGACTATGAGATCGATGAACTGGATCTCTATTATGCATTTAACCGCATCAACCTGGTAGAGGTCCCCATACAGTTTCATGCTTATGAACGCCCTTACATGCAGAGTGTTGACTACGTATTGCCGGAAATGGTTCTGATGCCTGAGAGAGGTGCAGGACTTGCCACACTGGACTTTGCGCTTTTTCAGCGCTTCGAGGAACGGCGCAACCGGGAGAGGGAGAATAAGCGAGGTCCGAGAGAGATGGAGACGGAACAACTCAAAAGATTCCTGCAGAACACCTTTTTCAGGTCCGAAGTCCAAATACGGTCCAGGGGATTCAGGGAGGCAGGTATAAATGAGTCTCTGATCACGTTCGATGGAGGAGAGTTCTACTCTAAAAATCCCTTCTGTGTCTTTCCCATGTACTACAGCTATTATACCGGAATTTCATCCAGGGAGTACCCTGTTTTCAATGCCATGATGGAAGTGTACCTGAAGGAGGGATTTGAGGTATCACCCAGAGAGGGATTCTCAGGAGGGATCACCGACAAAGAGCAGGCGAATATGGCGCTGAAGGAGCATAGTACCACTGAGATCTTTGCTACATGGAATACGGAGTTATCATCAGCGCTGATCAATCAGACCGGCAGTTTTATCATCTCTGCCCTGAAGAACAGGGTAGGCATGGCCGATTTTGATAACTTTCTCTACTATTACCTGGAGGACCATGCATTTACTGAGATCCCGTTCGAGAAGTTTTCAGGTGACTTCCGCAATGAGTTCGGGGTGGAGATAGCACCCTACCTGGAAGTCTTTAATTCGGGGGGTGATCTGGCCACTTTTCTCATATCGGACCCCGAGTTTATACAAACACGGGATGATATCGGGGATGTGTTCCTGGTCAGATTCAGGATCACCAATACGGGTAAGGCGAAAGGCATGGTCGACCTGGTGTTCCGTATCATGGGACAGGGAGGATTCGGAGGGGGCGGAATGACTGAAGAGCACCGGTTGTACGAAGTGGATCCAGGCATCACTAAAGAGGTACAGGTGGTGTTTTATGAACAACCCAGGCTGATGACGGTAAATACCCTGATCTCAGGTAATATTCCCTCCAGTTACAACCACTTCCTCAGAAGTGCCAGTTCGAAACAGGTGTCGAATCAGCAGGAGTATAGCCGGATCGTCGACGATCCGGTGAGTTTTACCTACCAGGGGGAGTACATTGTGGATAACGAGGACGAGGACTTCTCCTACATATCGGTGACCCGGGAGAGTAAATTGAAAAAGTATATCGATTCCAGGAAGAAGAAAGAGGCAGGCATCCACTACACCAGGCTCAATGAATACTGGAGTCCATCCAAATGGACCCCGGTGGCCCATTCCGCCTATTACGGAGAGTCGGTCCGTTCAGCCCTCTACTGCAGGAAAGGGGACGGAGGAAATCGTGCTGTGTGGAAAACGGCGCTGCCGGAGGCAGGATTCTATGATCTCTATGTCTACATCCCGGTCTCTGCCATGTACAGGCGTCCCTCCCGGACACATGGAGAGGGAGAGGGAGGTGGCAGGGAACCGGGCAATCGCAGGATGGGTCCTCAATTTGCCGATAAAGGGACCGAATACCACTACACCATCTCTTCCAATGAAGGCACCGAAGAGTTTGTATATACCCTGGACAATCCGGAAGATGGGTGGAACAGGCTGGGATCGTTTCATTTCCCGGCCGATTCGGCCATGGTGGAACTTACCAACCAGGGAGTTGGAAGCCGGGTGATCGCAGATGCGGTTAAATGGGTCAGACGATTGGATTAGTATAGTATAAAAGAGCAGAAACTCTAAGAGAAAATATGGACACAATAGGTATGATATCAAAGAGGGTGACCTGGATAGTGATGGCAATAGTGTCGTCTCTGCCAATTACATTACCGGCCCAGGAATTACTGACCATGGACAGGGCCCTGGAGATTGCCGTGGAGAACAGTCCCGACATGCAGCAGACCGAACTGCAGCTGGAACAGAGCCTGCAACTGTTGAACGCTCAGAGAGCCAGGCTGAAATCGCAGTTTTCCATCACATTGAACCCCTTCGATTATGAAAAAACCAACCGGTTCGATCAGCAAACCAGTGAGTGGTACCTGAATGAATCCACTTCATCCGGGGGCACTTTCGCCATCAACCAGAGAGTTCTCCCCACCGACGGAGAGCTTATGCTGGTCAACCGCTTTTCCTACGATTACAGCCTCACCGAATCGGCCTTTGCCGTAGATCCGGTCTCCAAAACCTTCAATAACCGGCTCTACCTGCAGTATACTCAGCCCATCTTTACCTATAACCGGACCCGCATGGAGCTGGAAAGGGTGGAACTGGATTATGAGTCCTCTCTGCTCCGTTATTTACTGATGAAGCTCTCCATGGAAAGAGAGGTGGCCCGGGAGTTCTTTGCAGTCTACTCCAACCAGATGCAGCTGAACATTGCCCGGGAGGAGCTGGAGAATAATCAGGAGAGTTATGAGATCATCCGTAACAAGGTGGAAGGGGGACTGCTGGCTCTGGAAGAGCTCTACCAGGCGGAGGTGAACCTGGCCACCAGTCAGTCCAACGTCTATAGCGCCGACCTGAACTACCAGAATGGCCTGGATCAGTTCAGGGTGTTGATCGGACTGCCGCTTGACTCTGAGCTACTGATTGCAGCAGAGATCAGCGCAGATACCATCAAAGTGAATCAGGAGGTGGCCATCCGGCATGCACTGGACAACCGGATGGAGCTCAGGGAAAGAGAGATAGATATAGAAAATGCCAACTTCAACCTTGTGCAGGCCAAAGCCACCAATGAGTTTGCCGGATCGGTCACTGCCTCTTTCGGTGTACAGGGAAATGATGAAATGTTTGCCAACCTCTTTGAAAGACCTACCAACACTCCGGCCATTGGATTAACACTCAATATTCCTCTATACGACTGGGGTGAACGAAAATCGGAGATCAAAGCCGCAGAAGCCAGTCTCAAAAGCTCCCAGCTGGATCTTAAAATTGAGCGAACCGATATTGAGGTGAATATCCGCTCGGTGGTCAGAAGCCTGAAGAACCTGGAAAACCAGATCCGGATTCAGGAGATGACCGTCAACAATGCCGAGCTGGCCTATGAGATCAACCTGGAGCGGTACCGGAACGGCGACCTCACCAGCCTCGATCTGGGGATGTACCAGAATCAGCTCTCAGAAGCCAAAATGTCGCATACCAACGCCATCATAAACTACAAGATCGAACTGCTGAACCTGAAGATACAGACCCTGTATGACTTTGAAAATGAGACGCCTATCATCCCTGATGAGTTTGATAGAAAAGCAAATAATAACAAATAGATATATTCCTATGAAAAGAATCATGCACCTTTCGCTCCCATTTATTCTGCTGGCTTTTCTGCTGGTCTCATGCAAACAACCCAGTATGGAAATAAATACCACCATTGAAGTGCCGGTGAGTGTGATCGAGGTGGGTACCTCCTCCATAGAAGAGTACGTGAGTACAACCGGTACGGTCTACCCTTTGAAGGAGATCTCTCTTGCCTCTGAGATGGCTGGCGACTATACATTGCAGATCAATCCATCCACAGGAAAGCCGTATGCACTGGGCGATAGGGTGAAAGCAGGGACCACACTGATCAAACTTGAGGATGAGGAGTATGTCAATAACCTGCGCCTCAAGTCCATAGAGGTAGATCTGGAGATATCGAAACTGGAGCATGAGAAGCAACAATCGCTATATGAAAAAGGAGGAGCCACATTAAGAGATCTGAAAAATGCAGAAATCGACCTGATCAATACACAGTATGATATGGAGAGCAGCCGGATCAACCTGGCAAAGATGTCTGTTGTTTCGCCCATATCAGGAGTTATTGCAGAGCTTCCCTACTACACAAATGGGGCAAGAGTAGCCAGCAATACTTCCATGGCCAGGATCATAGATTACAGCAACCTCTATATGGAGGCCAATCTCCCGGAGAAGTACTTTGCTGGCATTGCACGCGGATACAAGGTATATGTAACCAGTTATACCAATGTGAATGATACACTTACCGGATATATCACACAAATATCCCCCTCCATCGACCCGGAAGCCCGTACCTTCACCTGTTTTGTGAAGGTGGACAACAGCAAGGAGATCCTGCTTCCCGGGATGTTTGTAAAGGCCGACCTGGTAGTGAATAGTGCCGAGGATGCCATTGTGATCCCCCATGATATCGTTCTGAACCGGAACAGGAACCAGATCGTATATGTGGTGGACAAAGGGGTAGCCAGCGAAAGGTCCATCAGTACCGGGCTCCGGAATGAGAACAGTATTGAGGTCACCATGGGGCTCCTGAAAGGGGAGAGTGTGGTGAGTTCGGGCTTTGAGACGTTGCGTGATCAATCCCGGGTAAAGATCCTCCGGTAGACCCTAAATCCCTCTGTTATGTTAAAATCCATTACCAGCTTCTCAGTCAAATATCCGGTCACAGTAAGTATGATCATTGTGGCCACTCTTCTGCTGGGTTACATATCCTTTGGTAAACTGGGAATTGATCTTTTTCCCGACCTGCACAGCCCCAAACTCTATATCGAACTGCTATCGGGAGAACGTCCTCCGGAGGAGATGGAAGAGAGATTTGTGGATCCCGTGGAATCCCTGGCCATCAGGCAGAGCGGGGTGATCAATGTCTCTTCTGCATCGAGGGTAGGAGTGGCCCTGGTGGAGGTGGAGTATACCTGGGAGAAGGATATGAATGAGGCGTTCCTCGACCTCTCAAAGGCCCTCTCTTCCTTCAATCAGGAGGATGAACTGGAAGAGATCAATATCACGCAATACGATCCCAACTCCGCCCCGGTAATGCTGGTGGCATTCCAGCATCCTCAGATCAGTGACCTGAACGAATTGCGCATGACCGCTGAGAACTATGTGAAGAATGAGCTGATCCGGCTGGAGGGGATAGCTGATGTTGAAGTGGATGGAGCAGAAGAGATTGAAGTACTGGTAGAAACAAATGATTACCTGCTTAATTCCTTTAATCTGGACATCTCCACACTGACCAACCGGATCAACAGCTTCAACCGGAATGTCTCAGGAGGGTCTATCGTGGAACAGGGAAAACGGTATATCGTCCGTGGACTTAGTGAACTGGAGCAGATCCAGGACATGGAACAGATCATCGTAAAGATGGGGCAATCCCAGGAAAGCGAGGAAGGGGAAGGCAGTACGGAACGAGTTCCGGTACTCCTGCGGGATGTGGCAACGGTCAGTTACTCACCTAAAGAGCAACAGAACGCCGTTCAGCTCAATGGAGAAGCCTGTGTAGGCCTCAGCATCTATAAGGAGATGCGGTATAATACAGTGAAAGCGGTGGAGGATCTGCAGGAGGCACTGGAGGATATGGAAAAAGCTCTACCAGGATTCACTTTTACCATCGTGGAGGATCAGGGCAACTACATCTCCTCGGCCATAGGGGAAGTGAGCGACAGCTTAATAGGAGGGATCGTACTGGCCGTATTTGTGCTCTTTCTCTTTCTCCGTCGCATTGGTCCCACCTTCATAGTGAGTTTGGCCATACCCATCTCCATCATCGCCACCTTCGTGCTGATGTACTTTAACGGCCTCACCCTGAATATTATGACGCTGGGAGGACTGGCCCTGGGGGCGGGTATGCTGGTGGACAATGCCATCGTGGTACTGGAGAACATATTCCGGAACCATGAGTCGGGAAGCTCGGGGGAAGAAGCCGCTGTGCTGGGTACCACTCAGGTGGGAGGCGCCATTATTGCCTCCACTCTCACCACCATTGTCGTCTTTATTCCCATTGTCTATTTGCGCGGAGCTTCGGGAGAATTGTTCAAAGAGCAGGCTTTTACTGTGGCTTTTTCGCTGCTCTGCTCGCTGGTGGTGGCCATCCTGATCATTCCCATGCTCTATTCCAGGGTTTACAGGAAGCGAACTCCCTTTGTGGGGAAGAGCCGGAGATCGGTGCAGTTAACCGGATACGGACTTTTTCTGGAGAAAGTACTGAAGTTTAAGGCGTGGATCTTACTGGGAGCGTTGGGTCTCATGGCTGCCGGATGGTTCATGTTACGTGAGATCGGCAGTGAATTTATGCCTCAGGCCGAGATCCGGGAGTTTCATGTGGACCTGCATATGCCTGAGGGCACACAATTGGAAAGGACAAGAGGTGCTGTGAACAGCATTGAAAGCATCATTCGGGAACTGGCAGGGGAAGATGTGGAGTTACTCTACAGTGAAATTGGACCCACCTCAGGATTATCCGCAGGAGGAGGAAGCCTGTTCGATGACCAAAACATGGCCACCATAAAGGTGAAACTGAGAAGCGATAAAGCATCGATCCCGGCCAGCAGCCTGATCTCGGTGCTCACCGGCCATTTCCATGCTAATCCCAATTTTGAAGCCCTCTTTCGTCAGGAAGAAAGTGCGCTTCAGACCATCCTGGGTACTAACGAACCGCCGTTGGTGGTGGAGCTTATCGGGGAGGAGATGGATCAGCTGGAAGAGGTGGCCGCATCTGTCATGTTTGAGCTAAAACAGATGGAGGGGATCAGAAACATCACCTCCTCTGTTGAAGGTGGGGCACCAGAAGTGGAGATTGCCATTGACCGGTACCGGGCCGGATTGATGAACCTGGATGTGAGTACACTGATCAACCGGGTCAGTGAAAAACTACAGGGAGCCGGTGCAGGCCAGATGGCTGTAAAAGGGGAGCTGACAGATATCACCGTAAAGCTGGAGGAGCTGACCCTTAAGGAGCTGGAAACCATGAGTGTAGAGGTGAACAACACAGAAGTGCTACTCAGGGAGGTGGCAGAAATTCATCTGGGAAACTCGCCCCGGGAAATCCTCCATAACAACCAGAACAGGATCATAGAGATCACGGCTGACCTGGACCAGGGGTATCCGCTGGATCAGGTGGCCCTATCCATAGATGACCGGATGAGCCAGGTGGATATGCCTCCCGAATACAGCTACCGCATCTCCGGGGAGGAGGCCATGCGAAAAGAGTCCATGAACAACCTGGGATTCGCCTTGCTGCTATCGCTCATCCTGGTCTATATGGTAATGGCTGCCCAGTTTGAGAGCCTGCTCCATCCGTTTACGATTCTGCTACCGGTTCCGCTGGCCATCGTCGGTGCAGTGGCGCTCTTCTATTTTCAGGGAAAAGCACTGAATATCATGGCCATTATCGGAATCATCCTGCTGGTGGGGATCGCGGTGAACGACTCCATTATCATGGTGGATGCTATCAACCAGTTCAGAAGAGAAGGAATGAAATTAAAGGAGGCGATTGTGTCGGCCGGACAACGTCGCATACGGCCCATTATCATGACCTCCCTCACTACCATTCTGGCCCTATTCCCCCTCACACTGGGCTTCGGCGAGAGTGCTTCCTTACGCTCTCCCATGGCGTGGGCTGTGATTGGGGGATTGGTCACCTCTACCATGCTGACTTTGATCGTGATCCCCTGTATCTATATGTTGTTTGGCCAGATAAGCAAAGATGAATAGGCACTTTATCATAGAGAGGAGGATTCTCATCTCCATGCTGTTCATAGCCTTTACCCTGCTGGGCTATATTTCGTACCGTCAGCTGAAGATGGAGATCATCCCCAATGCAGATCTGCCCATGCTCTACGTGCAGGTAATTAGCAGCATTGAGGTTACCCCGGAGCACATGGAGGAGGAAGCCATCATTCCGGTGGAAGGGATGGTGGCCGGACTGGAGGGTATTGAATCCATTGAATCCACTGCAGGCCGCAGAAGAGGCTCTGTATTAATCACCTATGAGAAGCGGACCGATCTGAAATATGCCTACCTGAAGCTGGACGAACAGATCACCTCTCTTCGGGGTACCCTTCCTGATGAATTCACCCTTCAGGTGGTGAAAATTGATCTGGAGGCCATGGAAGAGAATACTCTCATGACCGTTCAGGCACTGGGATCAGGGGGCATTGACTGGGTAAGGAATTATGTGGATCAACATATTGCCCCGGAGCTGGAGAATATTGACGGAGTGGCTGCGGTGAATGTGTTCGGGGGAAGAGAGAAATCTGTGGATATTATCCTCGACAGGGCAGCATGCGAAGCCTATCGTATAGCCCCTTCCAGAGTAAGGAGCATACTCTCCTCCAACATGAATCTCCGGCAGTTCGGAGGCTTGATCCGGGAGGAAGGCAAACGTTACTTTATTTACCTGAATGCAGAGTACGAGGAGATCTCACAGATCGAAGATCTGGTGGTGGGTCATGGAAACCGCCCGGTTCAGCTGAAGGATATTGCTGAGATCTACTATGGGGAAAAAGAGGAAGAGAACCTCAGCCGGGTCAATGGAAAAGATGCCGTATCGCTTCAGCTGGTCAACGATGCCCAGGCCAATATTATCAGTGTTTCGCACAATGTAAGGGACCAGATCGAGCGGTTAAACCGGGAGGGAGCACCCTTTGATATGGAGCTGGTAATTCAGGAGAATTCGGCCGAGCTCATGGAGGATAACATCAACCAGATCATACGTCTGGCCCTGACAGGAGCTCTGCTGGCCATATTCGTGCTGTGGGTCTTCCTGCGGAATATCCGGCTGGTTATCTTGGTGGCCCTGGCCATGCCTGTATCCATCTTCACGGCTTTTAACTTCTTTTTTGGATTTGACATCTCCATCAATAGCCTGACCCTGATCGGAATAGCCCTTGCAGTGGGTATGCTGCTGGATACTTCTGTGGTGGTACTGGAGAACATATACCGGTTGCGTTCATTGGGACATAAGCCGGCCGAAGCAGTGATCCGGGGTACCGGAGAGGTGTGGCGCTCCATTGTAGCTGCCACACTCACCACCATGGCCGTATTCATTCCATTCATCTTTACTTCCGAGTTTTTGATCCAACTGCTGGCCAGGCATATCGGAGTCTCCATCATCTCCACCCTGGGAGTATCCCTGGTGGTTTCCCTGCTGCTCATCCCCATGGCAGTCCATGTGATCCTATCCCGGAGCAGTCGTAGCAGGAGAGAGGTGTATCAGAAAATATCGCTGGATAACCGATGGATCCGCTTCTACCTCTCCCTTCTGAAAACTGCATTGAGGAATCCGGCTCCCACCATTATCGGGGTGTTGGTGCTCTTTTTTATTACCATTCTGACTACCCTTTCCGTGTCGGTCAGCCAGCTGTCAGAACTGGAAACCAACCAGATCACTCTCTTTGTGACCATGCCCACAGGAACCACCCTCGAAACCACCGATAAGCTGGTTTCAGGGATGGAAGAAAAGCTTATGGAGATTGCGGAACGAAAGGAGATTATCTCCAACATTGAAGAGGAGGAAGCCACGGTGACTCTGTTGTTGAAAGAGGATTACCAGAAGATTAATAACCGCTCTTTCGGGGAGATCCAGTCGGAAGCCTACGAAATGGTGAAAGACGCCCCGGCATCGGATATCAGCCTTACCTCTTCCTCAGCCATGGGGGGCAGCATGGGAGAGGGAGGAGGAGGTTCCCGGGGAGGCTCCACCGGTTTTCAACAGCTGATGGGAATTGGGGAAGATGAAGAATATGTGGTGATGAAGGGCCAGGATTTTCAGCTCCTGGTGGAGGTGGCAGAAGATGTGCAGTCTTACCTGGAGGAGTTGGACAACATCCGGACGGTCAGGTTATCCGTACGGGAAAATCAACCGGAAGTACATCTCGATTTCAATCTTCTCTTCATGAGTCAATATGGCATCACACAGAATGAGGTGATGGGAGAGCTCAGCAGTTTCCAGAATGAGATTGGTTCCGGGGTCAATTTCCAGCACAACAATGAAGAGTATGAGATCATGATCAAATACAGTGATGTGGTGGATGACGAGGAGGAGAAAAGCATCGACGATCTGAGATACCTGGATATCCCTGATAATCAGAATGAGAACCTGTACGAGCTACAGACATTCTCAGATATCTATTATGCTACGGGTATGCGGGAGATCTCCAGGGTAAACCAGGAGAAGCTGGTGGAACTGCGTTACCAGTACAATGAGGATGTATACGATTCCAATGAATTACTCGAATTTGCCCGAAGCGAAATTGAGGGGATCATTGCTACTGCCAACATCCCCTCGGGTGTGGCGGTGGAAGTGGTGCAGGAGGATTCCGGGCTGGATGAGTACAAGAAGTTGTTCCTCATCGCGCTTCTTCTGGTTTACATGATCCTGGCCTCCATATTTGAATCCTTTATCGCTCCTTTTGTATTACTCTTTTCCATTCCCCTGGCGGCCATAGGATCATTCTTTCTCCTTTCAATAACGGGCGAATCGCTCTTCAACGCCAACACCATCATGGGATTCCTGATCCTGCTGGGAGTAGTGGTGAACAATGGGATCATACTGATAGATTTTATCAATGTGTTGAGAAAGAAAGGATATCGAAAAACCAGGGCCATATTGGTGGGGGGACTCTCCAGGGTACGTCCCATCATCATTACAGCGGTCACCACCTGTGCTGCCATGTTGCCCCTGGCCATGGGTAATGCTGAATATGTAAAAGCCATCGGTCCTCCCTTTGCCATCACTGTGATCGGGGGACTGAGCCTGAGTACGTTGCTGACACTGGTGTATATTCCCATGCTCTACAACGGCATTGAACAGACACTGGCCTGGTTCAGGCAACTGAAACTGGTGGTAAAAATATCCATTTTGCTATTGGAAATAGCCGGATTTATGTTGGTCTACCTCTATATAGCCTCATTCATCTGGCAAATGGCCGGAGCACTTCTCGTACTTGTGGGAATCCCTGTATCTTACTGGTTCCTATCCAGTTCGCTGCGGAGATCCAGGGAGACCATGATAGATGAGGATGAACCCATACATATAGAGATCTCCAACCTGGTGAAGATCTATGGCAGGGAATCCAAAGCGGTAAGGGATTTTCAAATGGGCAGGAGAATGGCAACGTACGGATCCAGGTTAGGGTCGCTCCTCAGGCCCAGAATAGAGGCGTTGATATGGCAATTGCCTCTGCTCGGTTTTCTGGTCTACTTCTCGTGGTTTTACCTGTTGAGTCCGTTCTGGCAGCTTATTTCGCTGGTGGTTGCCTATTACTACCTGGTGTCTATACTGCATGATTTCAGGAAAACGCTAACCAGCAAGGCATTCTCCACCCTGACCATGATGCTGCACTTTTCCATTCCCATGGCCCTGCTTGTGCTCTATCAGCAAAAGTGGGATAATCTGGCTGCAACTGTGGTGGCCGGAGTGTTGTGGTACCTGATCATTGCCATCGGAAGGGTGTCCCTGCTGATCAGGAGGGAAGGATTCCATATGCAGAGTATCCGATCCTGGTTACGGTGGTTCGTCTGGCTGGTCAAATGGATCCCGGGTATCGGGCAGAACAGAGATAAGTTCAAGGCACTGAAGGGGGTGTCTCTGGAGATCGGCACCGGAATGTTTGGTCTGCTGGGTCCCAACGGAGCCGGGAAATCGACTATGATACGGATTATCTGTGGAATACTGGAACAGAGTTATGGTAAAATCTGGATTAATGGCATAGATACCCAGGAGAGCCGTGAAGAACTTCAGGGACTCATAGGTTACCTTCCTCAGGAATTCGGGATGTATGAGAACATGTCAGCTTATGCCTACCTGGATTATCAGGCCATGATGAAGGGGATCATACATCCGGAGACCCGCAGCAACAGAATCAGGGAAGTATTGGAATCAGTGCACATGTGGGAACAGAGGAACAAGAAAATCGGAGCCTATTCAGGAGGGATGAAACAGCGTATTGGCATTGCCCAGGTGTTGCTTCATCTTCCCAGGATCCTGGTGGTGGATGAACCTACAGCCGGTCTCGATCCCAGGGAGCGCATCCGTTTCAGGAACCTTCTGGTGGAGCTGAGCCGCAGCCGTGTGGTGGTCTTTTCCACCCACATTATTGAAGACATCTCCAGCTCCTGCAATACCATGGCAGTGATTAACAGAGGAGAGGTACTTTTCAACGGCACACCCAGCGAAATGACAGGAGTAGCCAGAGGAAAGGTGTGGAAAACCACCCTGCCTGCCCATCGGTTTGAAGAGGCCACGAAAGAGTTGCTGGTGGTCCATCACATGAGGGATGGTGATCGCATCAGGGCGCGTTGCATCTCTGCTGAAAAACCATTTGAAGATGCTGTGGAAGAACATCCCCTGCTAGAGGATGCCTACCTCTGGCTATTAAGTTCTAATAAAGATAAAAGCGCTTAAAGCTTTATATATGAACAGATTAAAAACTACAATATACAACCTATATCTGCTTTCGGGATACAACATAAGGATCATCTTCGGTGGGAAGTTCATCTACTTTATCCTGGCTGCATTCCTCTTTTTTCTGCTCTTTGGGACCATTATGGCATTCGAGGAGAGTGAAATCGGACTGGGAGATGCTTTTGGGATTCTGGCGTTTCCCGCCATCCTGCTGGTTTTCTATCCTTCGGTATTCGGAATCCAGAACGATGCCGATCAGCGTACCCTGGAGATCATTTTCGGGATACCCAACTACCGATACAAAGTGTGGCTGGTTCGTTTCCTAATGATCCTTGTCCTGGTATACCTTCTTCTTATTCCGTTTGCTGCCCTGGCCCATTATGCCCTGATCAGCATCCCCATATTCAGGATGATCCTGCAACTGATGTTTCCGGTATTATTCGCATCATCTCTCGGTTTTTGTGCCTCAACCGTATTTAAAAATGGCAATGCCACAGCCGTATTTATGGTGATCTTCGGACTACTGTTTCTGATCCTGGCCGATCTGGTGGAGTTTACTAAATGGAACATCTTTCTGAATCCTTTTAAGACTCCGGGTCACATCAACTCATTGGTATGGCAGGAGACCATCCGCCAGAACCGGATCATCCTGAGTATTGCCAGCGTGGTACTCATTCTGCTTGGTTTGCTCAATTTGCAGCAGCGGGAAA
Organism: uncultured Bacteroides sp.; assembly: GCA_964622985.1. GTDB lineage: Bacteria > Bacteroidota > Bacteroidia > Bacteroidales. The sequence continues at coordinate 20,775 of CAZURA010000064.1, forward strand.
AATTCCTGAGGTAGATGCAAGGAATAGCGTGTACTTTTATAATGGGAAAACCGTAACTTCCCACCACAAAAACTCAACTATCATGAAACGCAAGATCACTACATTTCTCTTACTCTGTTTCCTGGTAACTCAGATGGATGCAGTGGATCCTCCCCCGGTCATAGGCATGAGTCTGAAAGCACCGGAACCCGACAACTTGGAAAGATTCATCACCTTTATGGAGCAGGAACTGGCTCCCAATGGACTGAACACGCTGGTTCTCCGGGTGGAATACAATTATGAGTTTACCTCTTATCCCAACCTGAGAAGTGAATCAGCACTCTCCAAAAGGGAGGTGAAGAAACTGGTGAAAAGTGCCAGGAAGTGCGGGATCAGATTGATTCCTCAGATCAACCTGCTGGGTCACCAGTCGTGGCATTCCACAATGGGGAATCTGTTAACAGAATATCCTCATTTTGATGAGAATCCCTCAGTAAAGCTCCCTCCCGAAGGAACCTATAAATGGCCCAATAAAGATGGGCTCTATTGCAAAAGCTATTGTCCTTTGCATCCCGATGTACACCAGGTGGTATTTGCCCTGGTGGATGAAGTTTTGGAGGTGTTCGAGGCTGATGCCTTCCATGCGGGCATGGATGAAGTGTTCTATCTCGGCGAGGAGGAGTGTCCCCGCTGCAACGGGAAGGATAAAGCAAAACTTTTTGCCGATGAAGTGAACCTGATCCGGGACCACCTGGCTGAGAATGACCAGGAGTTGTGGATCTGGGGGGACAGGTTGATTGACGGGAAGACTTCAGGATTGGGTATATGGGAGGCCAGCGGGAACGATACTCACCGTTCCCTCTTTATGATCAGTAAGGATGTGGTCATATGTGACTGGCACTATGAACGGGCCGATCCCACAGCGGCACTTTTTGTGCTTAATGGATTTCGGGTGATCACCTGTCCCTGGCGTAATCCGGAGGTGACCCGGGAGCAATTGAAAATGTTGGATACCTTCAGGGAGCAAAGTGTTGAGCAGGTAAGGGATCGCTATTACGGATTCATGCAAACCATTTGGAGCGATAACGACACCTTGCTGGAACAGTACTATGCTGAGGATCCGGAGAAAAGAATGAAAGGACAGGCAGGTAGTCTGCGAGAGATTTTCAGGCACTATTCATCGGGCCAATGAGTGTGGCCCGGATTAGATCCATTGACATCATCAGGGCGCTTACCATGCTGCTGATGATCTTTGTCAACGACCTCTGGACCCTTTCCGATATTCCAGGATGGCTTGGTCACAAGGCCATGGATGAAGACGGACTGGGACTGGCCGATGTGGTGTTTCCGGCCTTCCTTTTCATTGTGGGATTATCCATCCCACACGCTCTCAGGGCAAGGCTCAGCAGGGGGGATACAAAAGTCATGGTCCTCAGGCACATTGTGGAAAGATCACTGGCTCTGATGATCATGGGCCTGTTCATGGTCAATCTGGAGAATATGGATGCTGATCAGCTGATATTCAGTAAGTACCTCTGGCAAATCCTGATGACCCTGGCTTTCTTTTTAATCTGGAACAGCTATAAGAAGAGCGTGTTTGGCAGGATCCATCCCCTGATCCTGAAAGGGGCCGGGTGGGCGATCCTCCTCTTTCTTGCTCTGGTCTATAAGGGTCCCGGCCAGGGTGAATATCACTGGATGCGCCTCTACTGGTGGGGGATCCTGGGACTGATCGGGTGGGGGTATTTGCTGAGTGCCCTGGTCTACCTCGGATGGGGCAACCGGCCCGCATGGATAGGGGCCATCCTGGTCCTGTTGATTCTGCTGAACATCAATGAATTTGTAATCCTATTTGGATTTCACATTAAGTTGGTCGTCAGCGCTTCCAACTATGCCAGTGTGATGGGTGGAGTGTTTGTCACTTCCCTGATGATCCACTTTCAGGAAAAGGGGAAGCAGCATCTGCTGATTCCCTGGGTCCTTGGAGTAGCTACGATGCTTCTGATGTTTGGATTTCTCACACGATCCGTGTGGGGAATTTCAAAGATAATGGCAACCCCTTCCTGGACCGCCATCTGTGCCGCCATAACCGCCCTTGCTTTTGTCATACTTCACCTGGTGGCCGACAAGCTAAATTTCACGCGCTGGGCGAATGTAATAGCTGCTGCCGGTTACAGTACTCTCACATGCTACCTGGTTCCTTATTACGTATACGCCCTGAGGGGCATGCTGGGGTTAACACTGCCTGTTTCCTTTACTGCAGGAGGAATAGGCATCCTCAAATCGATCCTCTTTTCACTGCTGATCATTCAACTCACCGGCGGGCTGAGAAGGATTCATATAAGGTTGAGAATCTAATGGAACAGAGAAGGAATTTGTGTAAGTTTGATGATGAATCCAAAATGAATGCAGCTATGTACAAATGCACCTTGCATATGCTGGCAGTGATTCTTCTGCTGACCCTTTTCATTTCTGAGTCAGTGGCACAGTCACATACACTCACTCAGCTGACTTTCAGTGATACCACCCATGATGGCTATCCTTACTGGTCGCCCGATGGATCGCAAATTATCTACTCCTCAGGCACCACTTCCCACTGCATCACCATGAAAATTCCATCTCATGGAGGCACTCCCCAACCCATCACCGAGGTCTTTGCACAACATGCCAGGTGGTCACCGGCAGGAGATCTCATTGCCTTTGACGGGGATTTAGGTACGACTATACAGATCATCCCCTCTTCAGGAGGAACCCCGGTCCGTATAGACCCCGATTCCATAGTCATCCAGATGAGCGGAATGCCCTGCTGGTCACCCGACGGCAGCCAGGTGGTATTTAAATCGGGATTTACCAACTACATCTACCATATCAGCCAGGGTACCCTATCCGAGTTGCCGGGTCCGGAGGGAAAAAATACTATTCTGTTTGACTGGTCACCCGATGGCCGGTGGATCATGGCCGATGCGCGGGATACGTCAGACCAGTCGCAGTCGGATATCTGGATCATTCCACTGGAAGGGACTCCCCATCAGATCACATTTTTGCCCGGCCGTCAGGTGAAACCCTCCCTTTCACCGGACGGTTCCATGTTTGTTTTTGCATCTGATCATGGAGGCAATGCGGACTTGTGGGTCATGTCGACCCGGGGTGGAGTGCCCATTCAACTCACCTTTTATGAAGGCGATGAGGAGAATCCCGGCTTTGATATTGAGCCCAGCTGGTCACCTGGAGGCCAATCCGTAGCCTTCTCCAGTACACGGAATGACAGGTGGGCCATCTGGAGGATGGATCTTGACCTGGAAACCCTCAAAGAGATGCTGGTAGAGACGGTCAGTTACTCCATCACCTTCCCAATCATAGATACGGGGACCATTCCTCTCTTCCCGTTCCTGATGGAAAGGGCACCCGCGACCGAGCCTGCGAGCTCAGTAAAACTAATGCCTTCTCCTGCAATTAGTTGGGACAACAGAGAGCTGGTCCTGGCCATCACGGAAGACAACCACTACTCCTGGTTTGATGCCACCGTTGAGAATAGAGATACGCTGGATTATACGATACGCAAGCAGGGTAAAGGGAACCAGTTGCTCACCGACCGGGACGATTTTCCCACACTTGCATCCACCGGTCTCCATTCTGTAGAGGAGATCAATAATACCAGATCCATCACTGGCAGATCCATTTCCAGGATCACAGTGGACGGTCGACCAGGGGGATCATCCGGAGCAGGATTCATGGCTAAGAATGAAACGATCCTGTCGGTCATCCACAGTGACAATCGGATAGTAGCAAAGCTCGGGCTGAAGCATCCCGACCTGGCACGCCCTCTGCTGCACTTGTGGAACATTACCAACATCAGGGAGAGATACAATGAACAAACCTCTGCAGGGAACAGGATACACCTTAAAGGGCTGATGTACGGAGGGCGAACCCTGGGGATCAAGGTGACTGGCAGCCGGGGTTGGCAAGAGTCGATTTTCAATGATGAGATCCTGGGGAACTATCACCTGGAGGTGTGGCGGGAATTAGATCCGGAAGAGCATGAATTCTTGAAAAGGCACTACGCAGCGCTCTCTCCGAAAGCGATTGAAATCCTGATTAAGAAGCTTTCCACTATACACACGGGTGAAATGGTTCCCTACTACATTAACCGCTACGGGTTCTATGAAGGTCATACCGATTTCCGGGCCGATCCTCTTGCCATCGCTTTTATTTTCGGCCTTCGTTCCATTGGGGAGGTCCACCACGCATCGGGAGGTGACCTTTACACCTATCTGACCACCCACTTCACTGATAATCCCTGACTCCATGAGAAAAACGCGATACATAATCCTGTTGGTGGGTTCACTGTGGATGGGTATGCAAAGTATGGCCCAGGAGAGAGCGAGTGAAATGGATTCTCTGATCACTCTGTTTGTCAATGCGGGCAGGAACTGGAACATCTATGCCAAGCAGTTTATCACCATGGGAGAACCTGCTGTTCCGTACCTGGTAAACCTCCTGCAGGATACCTCTCAGACCCCATGGGTCCGGCGCACTGCGGCCATGACTCTGAATGATATTCACTCTCCTGCCTATGTGGAACCGGCACTTGAGCTGCTGCTGGACCGAAACGAGTCCAATCAACTCCGGAATCAGGTTACAAACGGTCTGAAGGGATATGATCTCTCCCATGTGGCAGAAGAGCTGTGGGTGATTTTTGAAGAGGAGCATGAGCAGGAGTTCTTCAGGCTGAACATTGCCGGTATCCTGACCACCAGTGATCCGCATCTTGCCTATGATGCCTTCAAGGAACTGTATGCCAGCACGGAGGGATACTGTAAACATCAGGCCCTGGTGAACCTGGCCCGAATACGTCCTGAGGAGTCTGGAGAATGGTATCTCTCTGCCCTGCAGGTGGATGACTGGATGACGGGGAATGTGGCCATGGACAGCCTGGCTGTTATAGAGGACTTTAGTCCGGGGAAATTGATCAGGTTGTATCATAAGGCTTCCACTCCTGAATTGGTGAGGTGGCGAATTATTCATCTCATGGGACGGCGTACGGAACATAACTACATCTCTCTTTACCTTGATGCATTAGGTGATCCTGGCTGGCTGGTGCATAATGAGGCTGCACTGGTCCTCTCCCGCATGGAAGCTGAAAAGGTAATTCCTGACCTGCGGTTTCTGGAACAGTCGGGTGAAGAGGAGCTGGCTGAAAGGGCAGGCTGGGTCATCCGGCAGTTTGAGGAGGATGCTCTTCTGGAAGAGCCTTCCATGCAACCCTTTGATGGATATCCTTTGCTGGACGACCTGGAGGAGATCAAGGATCTGCTGAAGGATAAATGTGTGGATACACTCACCTTCAGAAAAGGGGAAGTCATTGCAGATGTGGGAGCGGGGAACGGATACCTGGAAGCGATGCTCTCCCTGTTCCATGATGACCTCACTTTCTATATCCAGGACATCGATTCCGAGATATGTAATCCCGGACAATTTGAAGCGGTGAAAAGATTTTACGAAGAGGTGAACGGCGGACCCTTCACCAGTGAGTTTGTCATTGTGAATGGAACCGATACACAATCTAACCTGCCCGATCACACCTTTGATAAGATATTGATGTTGTGGACCTACCAGTATCTGAAATATCCAAAAGAGTTCATCACTGAGCTGAGAGGAAAGCTGAAGAATAGCGGTTTGTTGATTGTGATCAATCCGGATCAGGATTATGAATATGGGAAACTACTATCCATGGAATTTGGATGGAATTCCTCCACCATCGAGAACCAGATCTCTGATATCATTACATGCGGATTCGAACTCCTCAGGGTAAACAGGAACTGGGAAGACAATCAGAAGCCCTACATCATGGTTTTCAAAAAGAAATAATGGTTCATAAGAGCAATTATTTCCCTATTTTAGTACAGCACTAACTCTTTTGTTGCCATGCGTTTTTCCATACGACCAGACCAGCGTCCTGAACACCGGATGCGACCTGTATCCATCGATGAGGTTATCTCGTTGTGCACACAGGACCCGGAAAAGAAACCTCCTTTGGAACACTATTTTTCTCCCACCAAGAAAGAGGCTTTCGTCAAGGATTACCTCCACTACCTGAACAGTCAGCTACTGGATGCAAAGCATGGAAATATGGATACAGACCAGTACCTGGTTTTCGTTCTTTCATTTCAGTTTATTGCACCCCTGCTGGAGATCGCTTCCGAAAAGGAGCTGGGTATCTTTTACCGCATCCTGCATAACACCTATGGCGTGGATGAGATCGACCTGAATCTCCATTTCAGTGCAGAACAGCATGAAATCGGAAGCGTCAGCGAACAAGAAGCCATCAACACCTTTCGTGACGAACTGGAGGACACCTACGAGGGGATCAGGGAAGTGAAAGAGAGTGTTCAAAAGCGGTTGAAGAAAGACGCCATGGAAGCCATCATGCAGTGGCAACAAGACAAAAGCATCCCTTCCCTGGCCGAATCCTTTGGCCGTTCCATAGTCATTCCCTCCTTCTTCTCCTTTGTGGATAAGAAGACGATCCGCTTCTACCGGACAACTACACATGGTATCACCTACCGGGTAGCAGTCCCGGAAGAATTAAGCTAACCGTGGAGTGATATGAAACTTATCAAAGGCGCCCTGGTTATCATCTCCCTTATGTTGCATTCTCAAGCAGATGGCCAGTTTCAGAAACCACAGGTGGGATTTTTCAAAGCATTTACAGATATTGGATCTCCTGCTATTCCGGGAACGGTACAGTTCGATGAAACAGCTCAAAGCTATACCCTGACCGGATCGGGTGATAACATCTGGTTCGGAGAGGATAGTTTTTCATTCCTCTGGAAGAGAATGGAGGGAGATTTCATCATCCAGGCACACATGGAGTTTACGGGAGAGGGCACTGATCCTCACAGGAAAGCCGGGATCATGATCCGGGATGGACTGTCACCAGGTGCAGCCCACGTGAGTTGTGTGGTTCATGGCGACGGGCTCACTTCCCTGCAATACCGGAAGGCAGCCGGTGAGGATATGGAGGAGATACAAGTGAATTGTTTAGCTCCTCAGATTCTCCAGCTGGAAAAAAAAGGAGATACATTCACCATGTCGGTGGCTCATTTCGGAGAGCTTTACACCAAAACTTTCCTGGAGTTATCTTTGGAAGGCGAGTTTTACTCCGGACTTTTCATCTGCTCACACAACGATGAGGTCACCGAGAGAGCCGTTTTCAGGAATGTGAGGATATTTGGTACAGCTCCCGACGACATTGAGCCCTATGAGGAATACATAGGCAGCCTGCTGGAAGTGATGGATGTGGAAACAGGCCACCGTATAGTGTTGGATAGTGCTCCCGGTTCATGGCAGGCTCCCAACTGGACACCCGATGGCCAATCTTTGATCTATAATACAGAGGGATTGCTTTACAGGTTTGATCTGGTCTCCAGAGAATCGGAAGTGTTAAATACCGGATTTGCGAACCGTAACAACAACGACCATGTGATCTCCTTCGACGGAAAAAAGATGGCCATTAGCCATCACGCTGAAGAAGATAACGG
>CAZURA010000065.1:0-28032 GCA_964622985.1 uncultured Bacteroides sp.
ATGATCTGGCATCCGTCTTCATAGGTGTAAGTTATCCTGCGCCACGTTCCTACGGCATCGGGATGTTGTTGAGGAGCGTCTACCTCTACCCGGATGGGACTGGTATGGTCCTTGTTCAGCAAGTATTGGACCGGGTCCATATAATGCTGACCCATATCGCCCAGTCCTCCTCCGTCATAATCCCAGAAGCCCCGGAATTTGGAATGTACCCTTAGCGGATGATAGGGCTTATTGGGTGCAGGTCCCAGCCACATGTTATAATCAAGATGTTCCGGTACCGGTTGAGGAGCCAGGTTTGTATCACCGGTCCAGTAAAACTTCCAGTCAAAACCGGTTACGCCGCTAATGGTCACTTTTAACGGCCATCCCAACACCCTGTTATCAATAATCTTCTTTAAGGGTTTCACGGTCGTGCCCAATCCATAAAAGCCCCCTCTGAACCGGAACCAGGTATTAAGTCTGAACATCCGACCGTTGCGCTCAATCGCTTCAATGACCCGTTTGCCCTCCCCGATGGTCCGGGTCATCGGCTTCTCACACCAGATGTCTTTTCCGGCTTCGGCTGCCATCACGGCCATGGTACCATGCCAGTGGGGTGGTGTAGCGATATGTACCACATCGATATCTTTTTGCATGAGCAACTCCCTGAAGTCACTATATCCCTTAACACCATTGCCCGCTTTTTTCAAAGCCCTTTGCAGATGAAGCTGGTCCACATCGCACACTGCGACTAAACGGCCCTCCCGGTTGAAATGGTGGTTGTAACCAATGCCACCCACACCAATGATGGCTTTGGTGATCTGGTCGCTGGGTGCCAGGTATCCGGCACCACCCAGTACGTGCCTGGGGACCACTGTAAAAGCGACAGCACCCAGGGCGCCTTTCTTGAAAAAATCTCTTCTGTTCATGCTTGATTTGTTAAGGATTGACTGCTTCCTCTGCAGTTTTCACAAATGTATATATTCATCTTCATTACCCCAAACTCAGCAGAATGAAGATTTTTTTCTTAAGCTGTTATGCAGTACCTTCAAGGTCTGAACTCATTCTCATTACCTATGAAAAACATATCTAGAAGACGATTCATACATGGCAGTGCAATGGGGGCTGCCGGCCTGGTAACACTACCATTATTCCAGAGTTTCAGGTTCAGTCCGAACGATACCATCCGTATCGGGGTTATTGGCCTGGGTCAGCAGGCCATTAACCTGTTGAATGGTTTCAGCAAAATCAAAGGAGTTAAAATAGTGGCCGGAGCCGATGTGTACGGGATAAAAAGAGAACGGTTTGAGAAAAGGGTTAAGGATTTCTATCAATCCATAAATCAAACGGCTGATATCAAGACCTATAAAGACTACCGGGAGATTGTTGACCGAACGGATATTGATGCAGTGGTGATCGCCACTCCTGATCACTGGCACGCTATCCAGGCCCTGGATGCATGTAATGCAGGAAAAGATGTGTACCAGGAGAAACCCCTCACTTTTCCCATTAAGGAGAGTCTGAAGGTGGCCGAAGCAGTACGCAGGAACAACGTTATTTTCGCCACAGGGAGCCAGCAACGTTCCGATACCAACTACCAGCACGCGGTCAACATGGTGCACCGCGAAGCTTTTGGGAAATTGAAAAAAGTGAATGCCTATGTGGGACCGGGACCCGATCCCTATAATCTCCCGGAAGAGCCGATCCCCTCGGATTTGGACTGGGACATGTGGTTAGGTCCCATGCCCTATGTACATTATAATTCCGCACTAAATCCCCCCATAAGCCTAGATCCTCCGAAGAATGAGACCTTCTGGGCCAGGTGGCGGTATTATAAAGAGACAGGTGGAGGGTTCACATGCGACTGGGGCGCCCATAATTTTGATATCGGACAATGGGCCCTAAAAAAGGATCACAGCGGTCCTGTCAAAGTGATTCCTCCGGGATACCAGGGTGCCAAATTCCTGACCTTTGTGTATGACAATGGGATGGAAATGACCAATGAGCCGTATGATAAGGAAAAAACTCTCGGACTTAAGTTTTGGGGTGAAGAGGGATGGATCGAAGTATCCAGGGGAAAGATCGCTGCATCCGATGACTCTCTTCTTCCATCCAAGGATGAAGGTGCTGAGGAAGGAAAATATGAAAGAAGTCCGGTTCACCTGGAAAACTTCATTGATGCGGTTAGGGCTCGAATCGATCCGATCGTACCTGTGGAAATTGGTCAGAGAACTACTGCCTGCTGCATTCTTGGAAATATTGCTTATGAGCTGAACAGGCCGGTGAGGTGGTCACCCGAAGCACAATATTTCATAAATGATCCTGAAGCCGCAAAGTTCTACCACCGGGATTATGAGAACGGGTATAAGTTGTAAAGTATTACATAGATTAAAATCCACTGAACTCCTTGTTATCCTATGTGGGGTATTATTGTCCGGGTGCCGGAGTGCGAAAGAGAAGCTATTCGATTCACCTCCCAACGTGCTCTTCATCTGTTTTGATGACCTGAATTTGAGACTGTGAAACCGGATCTTCAAAAACACCTGCCGTTAATTAATGCAGAATCCATTCCAGAAGGCAAATAGAGACTTCTCTCTATTTCCACAGGAATGATTAAATTGCATTCCCAATCACATTTTTACCCTACAGAATAAGCATAATGACATCAAAAGAGAACCTCCTGAAAACACTGAATCACGAACAGCCTGACCGGATGGTGGTCGATTTCGGGGCTACCCCGGTGACTGGTATCCATGTGCGCGTGGTGGAACAGTTACGCGACCATTTTGGTCTGGAAAAGAAACCGGTAACAGTGAATGAACCTTTTCAGATGCTGGGCCTGGTGGAAGAGGATCTGCAGGAAGCAATGGGCGTGGATGTGATCGGATTATCACCTTCTTCCGATATGTTTGGAAACCGGTTTGAAAACTGGAAGGAGTTCCGTACTCCATGGGGACAGGAGGTTTTGGTTCCAGGATCATTTGTGGTATCTGTGGATGGGAATGGAGATACTGTAATTTATCCACAGGGGGACAGGTCAGTACCACCCAGTGCCAAAATGCCCAAGGCCAGCTTTTTCTTTGATGCCATCATCCGTCAGGAACCCCTGGATGAGTTAAAACTGGATCCGATGGACAATACGGAGGAGTTTGCTTTGATGACTGAAGATGATCTGGACTACTGGAAGCATGCTATTGAGAAAACTGCTGATTCGGGAAACGGATTGGTGGCAAACTTTGGGGGGACTGGAATTGGGGATATCGCTTTGGTACCTGGCCTAAATCTGAAGGCACCTAAAGGCATAAGAGATGTGGCCGACTGGTATATGTCAACCCTGATGCGGACCGATTACCTTCATACGGTCTTTGAAAAGCAGACTGACATTGCCCTGGAAAATCTGAAGATGGCCAAAGAGGCAGCCGGGGATCTGGTGGATGTGGCCTTTATTTGCGGAACCGATTTTGGTACGCAGGAGTCGGCGTTCTGTTCACTGGAGGCTTTCGACGAACTTTATGCACCCTATTATAAAAAAATGAATAACTGGATCCATGAAAACACCCGGTGGAAGACCTTCAAGCATAGCTGTGGTGCAGTTGAACCTTTCATGGAGCATTTCATAGAAGCAGGATTCGATATCATCAATCCTGTGCAGGTGAATGCGGCTGGAATGGATCCTGTTTTACTTAAAGAGAAGTATGGTGACCATCTCGTATTCTGGGGTGGGGGTGTGGATACTCAAAAGGTGCTCCCTTTCGGAACTCCAGAAGAGGTAAAAGCGCATGTGCTGAAGGAGTGCGAAATTTTTGCCCCGGGGGGTGGATTTGTCTTCAATACCGTCCATAATATCCAGGCTAATGTCCCTCTAATCAATCTGTTAGCCATGCTGGAGGCTATTGAGGAATTCGGATAGTCGATTATAGCATTTTATTAATACTTATTTAGAACAGTTTTATACCTTTTTTAGGTACATTTGTACCTTTAAAAATCAAAGAATTGCACCATAAATTACTCATTATTAACAACTAAAAGCAATTATACAATGTCAGATGTAAAACGCGTTTATACTTTCGGGAACAGAAAAGCCGAAGGAAAAGCCGACATGAAAAATTTATTGGGCGGAAAAGGGGCCAACCTTGCCGAAATGAATCTTATTGGTGTACCCGTTCCCCCAGGATTTACTATTACTACTGAAGTTTGTACTGAATACAATCAACTGGGTCAGAACAAGGTCGTTGAGCTGATCAAAGCTGAAGTTGAATCCGCTGTCAAGAATATTGAAGATATCATGGGAACCAAGTTCGGGAGCAACGAGAATCCCTGTCTGCTTTCAGTTCGCTCCGGTGCCAGGGCATCCATGCCGGGTATGATGGATACGGTGCTGAACCTGGGAATGAATGAGAATGCTGTAAAAGGGCTTATCTCCAAGACAGGGAATGAAAAATTTGCATGGGACAGCTACCGTCGTTTTGTGCAGATGTATGGAGATGTGGTACTGGGGATGAAACCCGAATCCAAAGAAGATATCGATCCATTCGAAGCGATCCTGGAAGAGGTGAAGGAAGCACGTGGTGTGGAGAATGACAATGAACTGACCGTTGAGGATTTGAAGGAACTCGTAGTAAAAGGCAAAGCAGCTGTGAAAAAGCAAACCGGTCATGATTTCCCGGTAGATCCATGGGAGCAGCTCTGGGGATCAGTAATGGCTGTATTTGATAGCTGGGAAACACCCAGAGCCATCTACTACCGCCAGCTGAACCAGATCCCCGACGAATGGGGAACTGCGGTGAATGTACAGGCAATGGTCTATGGAAACATGGGTGAAACGTCAGGGACCGGTGTGGCCTTTACACGTGATGCAGGAACCGGTGAAGATATTTTCAACGGAGAATACCTGATTGATGCCCAGGGTGAAGATGTGGTTGCAGGTGTTCGTACCCCGCGGCAGATCACCAAAGAGGGTTCATTAAGGTGGGCCAAACTTGCCAAGGTTTCTGAAGAAGAACGTGCTTCTAATTTTCCGTCACTTGAAGAGGTGATGCCTGATGTGTATGCTGAATTGGATGATACACAGCAGAAACTGGAAGATCATTATTCAGACATGCAAGACCTGGAGTTTACCATTCAGGAAGGCAAGCTCTGGTTGCTCCAGACCCGGAACGGAAAGCGTACAGGTGCAGCCATGGTGAAGATTGCCATGGACATGCTTCGGGAGGGCAAAATCGATGAGAAAACTGCTCTGTTTCGTCAGGAGCCTGCCAAGTTGGATGAATTGCTCCACCCGGTATTCGATAAAGGCGCTCTTGCCAAAGCTACCGTACTGGCACAGGGATTACCTGCGTCACCGGGAGCGGCCACAGGACAAATCGTTTTCTTTGCCGATGAAGCCAATAAATATCCCACATCCATTCTGGTTCGGATTGAGACTTCTCCTGAAGATCTGGAAGGCATGAACATTGCTAAAGGAATCCTGACTGCACGCGGAGGTATGACCTCCCATGCAGCAGTGGTAGCACGCGGAATGGGTAAATGCTGCGTATCCGGAGCTGGAGCGGTCAAGATCGATTACAAAGCCCGTACCATGAATGCAAACGGAAAGCAGTTTAGAGAGGGAGACTGGATTTCACTGAATGGATCCACTGGTAACCTATTGGAAGGAAAAATTGCTACCATCGATCCCGAACTGAGTGGAGATTTCGGCGCTATTCTTGATCTGGCAGAGAAGCACACCAAGATGGATGTCCGTACCAATGCGGATTCTCCACATGATGCTCAGGTAGCACGTGACTTTGGAGCCAAAGGTATTGGACTAACCCGTACCGAGCATATGTTCTTCGAAGGTGACCGGATCAAGGCCATGAGGGAGATGATTCTGGCTTCCACTGAAGAGGATCGCCGCAAGGCACTGGATAAACTGCTTCCTTACCAGAGAGAGGACTTTGAGGGTATCCTGGAAGCCATGGAAGGTTACGGTGTAACCATCCGTTTGCTGGATCCGCCTCTGCATGAATTTGTTCCCCATGATGACGCCAACCAGCAGATAATGGCCGACGAGATGGGCATTACTGTGGCAGACATCAAAACATTGGTGGAAGACCTTCACGAATTCAATCCCATGTTGGGACACCGTGGTTGCCGTTTAGGAAATACCTATCCTGAGATTACCGAGATGCAGGCCAGGGCCATCATCGAAGCAGCTGTGAACTTGAAACAGAAGGGTGTGGATGCACGTCCCGAGATCATGGTTCCGCTCATTGGTACCTGGAAGGAGTTCAAGATGCAGGAAGAGATTATTCGTGCCACTGCGGAGAAAGTATTTGAAGAAAAAGGGGCTAAGTGTGACTTTTTGGTAGGTACTATGATCGAGATACCAAGGGCTGCCATGACGGCTGACCTGGTTGCTAAGCATGCTGAGTTCTTCTCATTCGGAACCAACGACCTGACCCAGATGGCATTTGGTTACTCCAGGGATGATGCAGGCAAATTCCTGCCCATCTATATTGAGAAAGGACTTCTGAAGAACGATCCATTCCAGACGCTGGACCAGGAAGGTGTTGGGCAGCTGGTTGAAATGGGAACTGCTAAAGGACGTTCTGTTAAGCCTGATCTCAAAGTAGGGATTTGTGGTGAGCATGGCGGGGATCCCGATTCAGTGGAGTTCTGTCACCGTGTGGGCATGACCTATGTGAGCTGCTCACCATTCCGTGTTCCCATTGCCAGACTTGCAGCTGCGCAGGCAGCCATCAGGTAGGAAGGATAGCACATTCTTTTTAACATCCGAAATAGGCGGTAAAACTTGGTTTTACCGCTTTTTTTTTCGATATTTGCCCGACTAATTCTTATAGATTCAAAGTAATTAACTATAAACTGTAAGCAAACAACCCCAAAATCTTAATAAAAGATACATTATGAGTGATATTTTAGCAAAATTGAATTTAAGTCAATATGGCATAAACGATGTACAAGAGGTCGTTTATAATCCTTCATACGAGCAACTCTATAAGGAGGAGTTGGATTCATCGCTGAAGGGATTTGAAATAGGTGTGGAGAGTGAGTTTGGAGCTATAAAAGTGGATACAGGAATTTTTACAGGCCGTTCTCCCAAAGATAAATACATCGTAAAAGATGAGACAACTGCTGAAACGGTTTGGTGGAAATCGGATACCGCAAAAAGTTCCGACAATAAACCCATCACCAAGGAGGTTTGGAATCACGGTTATGGTCTGGCGACCAGTCAGCTTACCGGAAAGCGATTGTTCGTGTTGGACGGTTTCTGCGGAGCCAACGAAGATACCCAACTAAAAGTAAGATTTGTGATGGAGGTGGCATGGCAGTGTCACTTTGTAAAGAATATGTTTATACGTCCCAGCGACGAGGAGCTGGAGGATTTCGAACCCGATTTCGTTGTGCTAAATGCTGCCAAAACCACTAATCCCAAGTGGGAGAAGCAAGGGCTTAACTCAGATGTATTTGTATTCTTTAATCTGACCGAGAAGAAAGCGGTAATAGGAGGATCCTGGTACGGAGGTGAAATGAAGAAGGGTATCTTTTCAGTGATGAACTATTACCTTCCGCTGAAAGGGATCTCATCCATGCACTGTTCTGCCAATGTGGGTGGTGATGGAGATACCGCTATATTCTTTGGCCTTTCCGGGACAGGGAAGACCACTCTGTCAACAGATCCCAAGCGTGCCCTTATCGGAGATGATGAACATGGATGGGACGATGACGGGATTTTTAATTTTGAAGGAGGGTGCTATGCCAAGACCATCCACCTGAGCGAGGAGAGTGAACCCGATATCTATAAAGCGATCAAGAGGGATGCCTTGCTGGAAAACGTAATTGTAGCTCCGGACGGGAAAGTAGATTACGATGATGGATCGAAAACCCAGAATACCAGGGTTTCTTACCCCATTTACCATATCGATAACATTGTGAAGCCGGTTTCCAAGGCGGGCCATGCCTCCAAAGTGATCTTCCTGACAGCGGATGCATTTGGAGTAATGCCTCCCGTATCTAAACTGACGCCCGAGCAGACCAAGTACCACTTTCTTTCCGGATTTACGGCCAAACTGGCCGGTACGGAGAGGGGTGTCACTGAACCTGTTCCCACTTTCTCTGCCTGCTTTGGAGCGGCGTTCCTTACGTTACATCCTACAAAATACGGTGAAGAATTGGTGAAGCGCATGGAAGCAGCTGGTTCAACTGCGTACTTAGTAAATACAGGCTGGAATGGTACCGGGAAACGTATCTCCATTAAGGATACACGTAAGATCATTGATGCCATCCTGGATGGTTCCATGGACAAGGCTCCGACCAAATCCATTCCCTATTTTAATATGGAAGTCCCCACTGAATTGCCCGATGTGGATTCAGGGATCCTGGATCCAAGGGATACCTATGAGGATGGTGCAGAGTGGGAGAAGAAGGCCAAGGATCTCGCGGCTCGTTTCATCGCAAACTTTCAGCAGTTCACTGATAATGAAGAAGGGAAGGCACTGGTTGCGGCCGGACCACAACTGTAACTGATATATTCGACAAAGAATAAATTGTATCCCGGTCTTGTAGTTAAGATCGGGATATCTTTTTTATATTGTTCCCCATGTTCATGATCAGTGTAGCCATTTTGATGGCCTATCTAATAGGTTCAATTCCTACGTCGGTATGGATCGGAAGGGCTTTAAAAGGGATTGACCTTAGAAGACACGGGAGTGGAAATGCCGGAGCTACCAATGCATTCCGGGTGCTAGGGAAACCCATTGGAATTGCCGTGTTACTGCTGGATATGTTGAAAGGGTTTCTTGCTGTGAGCCTTTCTCATTTGCAGAATGAAATGGTGCCTGAATCGGAAGCCTGGATTACCTTACGGATTGTGCTGGGACTGTTGGCTGTCACAGGTCATATCTTCCCGGTTTTTGCCGGATTCAAAGGAGGAAAAGGAGTGGCCACCATGGCAGGTGTGGGATTGGCACTTCATCCCTATGCCGCTCTGGCTGCCATGGGAGTATACCTGATTATTTTTTTAATTTTCAGATTGTCAGCCCTGGGGTCTCTCTCTGCCGTGCTCTCCTATCCGGTTTGGATGATCCTGGTATTCCAGGTCGAATTCAGGGTGTTGTGGATCTTTTCCATTGTAGTTCCTCTGTTGGTGATCATTACCCATCGTACCAACATCATGCGGCTATTGAAGGGGAAGGAGAATCCCATCAACTAAAATCATCTTCAAGTTTCTGTTTTAAAACGCGGACAGGAATATTCTTCTGAAGGATCCCTTTTTCTGCCATGGAGATCTCTCCGGTTTCTTCAGAGACAATAATAACCAGGGAATCGGTCACTTCTGATATACCCAAACCTGCGCGGTGTCTCAATCCGTATTCCGGGGGAAGATCCAACTTTTCAGTCACCGGCAGGATAACACGCGCAGCTTTCACCTTATCATTCTCAACGATGACCGCTCCATCGTGAAGTGGACTTGTCTTATTGAAAATGCTGGAAAAGAGTCTGCTGGAGGTTTCGGCATTCAATACATCTCCGGTTTCTGCATACATATCCATGTTGGATTTGCGCTTGATGACAATCAGTGCCCCAGTCTTTTCCTGAGCAAACTGCACAACTGCCTTGAGTATAGAGCGGATCTTGACGGAAGACTTGGATTCAAACTTGATATTGAGGATCTTTTCAAAACTGATCTTGTTTCCATCCACGTAACGGGAACCAATAAAAATAAGAAACCTGCGAATCTCCTGCTGAAACACTATGATCAGGGCGATCACTCCCACACCCAGTACTGATCCCAGGATACTGCTCAGAAGTTCCATTTTCAGTGCCCTAACAGCCCACCAGAAAATGTAGATGGTGGCAATTGCCAGGGTAATACTGTAGGCTACCGTACCTCTGATTAACATATAGAGCTGGTAAAGCAGGATGGCTACCAGGATGATGTCGAATACATCAAGAAGTCGGATATGTATAAAGGCATTGAGCATGCGGAACAATCTGTAGCCAAAATTAATAAAAGATGTCAAACCCTTTGGTGAGTGCTATTCACAATCTGTTGAAAGATTTGCACGGTTTCAGCAGCAGCCTTTACATCATGTACCCTGATAATCTGGACTCCCTTGAGCAGAGCTGTCATGTGTGCGGCAATAGTCCCATGCAAAGCTCCTTCAGCATCCGTATCCAATGCTTTGTAAATCATTGATTTACGAGATATTCCGATCATGACGGGCAACTCCAGCATGCGGAACGCATCCAGTTCCCCAAGGAGTTCATAATTCTGATCCATGGTCTTACCAAATCCAAACCCGGGATCTATCACTATGTCATTTATTCCCAGTTTCCTGAGCCTGAACAGTCGTTCTCCAAAGAATTGAAGCAGATCGTCCACCACATTTACATACTGGGGAGCATCCTGCATATGGGAGGGTTTCCCCTGCATATGCATCATCACGTATGGGATATCAATCTCAGCCATAGTTTCAAACATGGCAGTATCTAATAGTCCGGCAGAGATATCATTGACCATATCAATGGTAAACCTCCGATGTAACTCCTTGACTACACCGGACCTCCAGGTGTCTATCGATATGATGGCCTCAGGGATCTCCTTTCTGATGGCTTCCACAACCGGGCTGAGCCGGTTCAGTTCTTCCTCCGGGGGAATCTCTTCTGCTCCCGGTCTGGAGGATGCGGCACCCAGATCAAGGAGATCGGCGCCCAGATCGATCATCTCTCTGGCTAACCGCACAGCATGGGCCGGATCCGAAACCCGACTTCCCGTATAAAAGGAGTCGGGTGTAACGTTAATGATTCCCATGATCCGCGGGATGGACAGATCCATTATCTTTCCATGGAAGTTCAATGAAAAGTTCCTTGAAAAGAGGGGCCCCGATGTGGAGAAGTTCTTCATCTATTTACAATGGGTTGAAACGATATTTCGTATGTTTGGAAACTGAACACAAAATTACACCAAATTATCTGAATTACGCGAGCGCATACCCTGCAGCTTGCGGCGGGGTAAGCGAGCACAATATAAATAAACAATTAATCGATGATCCTCGAGGCAAGCCTCGAGGAGAATCAAAACTACTCTATGCATTTCGTAGTCATTGAGGGACTTGATGGATCTGGTAAATCCACCCAACTGAAACTCCTCAGGGAGTACCTGGAGAGTAAATCTGTACGCTATAAGTACCTTCATTTTCCCAGGTTGGAAGAAGGGGTATATGGCAGGTTGATAGCCAGGTTCCTCCGGGGTGAAATGGGTGCGAATGACCAGGTGGATCCTTACCTGGTGGCATTGATCTTTGCAGGGGACAGGACTGATGCGGCAGCCACAATCAGGCAATGGATGGAGGAGGGTTATCTGGTGATCGTTGACAGGTATGTCTATTCCAATATTGCCTTCCAATGTGCCAAAATGGAAAATCAGGAGGCAGGAGAAGCTTTGAGAGACTGGATCCTGGAGTTTGAATTCGAGTACAACAAGCTGCCTCGTCCGGATATCAACCTATACCTGAATGTCCCTATTGAGTTTACCAGGAAGCAGCTTAATAGCGATCGTGACGGGGAGGACCGGGCCTATCTGAAGGGGGAGCGGGATATCCATGAGGAGAATCTCGATTTCCAGGAGAAAGTGAGGCAGGTTTACCTCTCATTGCATCATCATGTAGATGATCTGGTGTTGATCGATTGTATGGATGCTACCGGTGAAATGCACCCCCCTGAGACCATTTCGGAATTAATTACGAAACATATAGTGATAAGTTGATGAAGTATTTGCGTTGGTTCAGCCGCCTCATTCTGGGTGTCGTCTTAATTTTCAGCGGCTTTGTAAAAGCAGTGGATCCCATGGGGTCTGCCCATAAATTCTCAGATTATTTCTCGGCCTTTTCCCTGGATTTCCTTGAATTTTCGGCATTGCCTTTGGGAGTGTTGCTCTCCGCATTTGAGTGGGTGTTGGGCATCACACTGATCCTTGGATATCGAAAAAGGTCGGTCTATTGGGTGCTCATGTGGTTTTTCTCTTTTTTTACGCTACTCACGCTGATCCTGGCCATTTTTAATCCGGTTACTGATTGCGGATGTTTCGGAGATGCACTGATACTTACCAACTGGCAGACCTTCCTGAAGAACCTGGTATTGATGGTTTTCGTACTGATCCTGTATCTACAGAGAAAGCGTGAAGAGGAACCAGGGAGTGCATGGAGTGAGTGGTTAGTTATAGCCTCTACGTATGTTGTGATTGCCTGGTTCTCTGTTTGGAACTACAGGCATTTACCGGTACTGGATTTCAGACCCTACGAAGTGGGTACTGTCATTCAGGATGCCATGGAGATTCCGGAGGGATCCCCTGTAGATGAATATGAGACGACACTGATCTACAGAAATAAAGAATCGGGAAAAACTGAGGAATTTGGGCTTGATGATTACCCGAGGGATACACTGCAATGGGAATTTGAGAACAGTGTGTCTGATTTGGTGAAGAGGGGATACGAACCTCCCATCCATGACTTTGCCATTATGGGGGAAGGGGGAGAGGACCTGGTAGATGAGATATTGTCTGACAACGCCTATACCATGCTGATGATAAGTTATGATCTGTCAAAGGCCGATGGAGAAGCTTTACAAGCAGCCCGGGACTGGTCGCAGCTGGAGATCCTTGCAGAAGATTATTCATTTTTTGCTGTGACCTCCTCACCTTCGGAGGAGTGTGAATCGATTGCTTCTCAGCTGGGACTAAACTACACTTTCCACTCTGCCGATGAAGTGATGCTGAAAACCATAGTAAGGTCAAATCCTGGTTATATGTTGCTCAGGAATGGCACCATAGCGGGTAAATGGGGCTTCCGGGATATCCCGTCAGTGGGAGATTTGGTGCCGGATTGGTCTGAATTGATTGAAAATGCGGTTGTCCCCCTGGATGAGGAGGCGCAATTGCTCATGGAGGCCGGAATTTATGAGGAGTTTTCATTTAGCATTCTTGAATTTGATCGAATTATGCCCGAACTACTCATGGTGAAAGAGGTGAAGGAGAAGGAGCGGGGGATCATCTTCGCGGTTATCCTGTCGGTTCTTGTACTTCTCTTTCTCTCTCACTTTGTTTCCCCTGTCAAGAGTAGTTGAAAACACACATCTTAGCATTGATAATAATTACTAATTTTAATAGAGATAAATAAATATTTGAATCGAACATGAGAAAGAAAATCGTTGCCGGAAACTGGAAGATGAATACCTTGCTGAAGGATGGAATGGAGTTGGCAAAAGCAGTTGAGACACTGGAAAATGAGAAGACCAGTGATGCCCTGGTTATCATCGCTCCTCCCTATACTCACCTGAGCAAAGTGAGAGAATTGATAGATGGTGTTAAACTGAGTGCACAGAATTGTGCAGCTGAACCATCAGGAGCTTATACGGGTGAAATTTCCCCGGACATGCTGGTATCCACTGGTGTGGAATATGTGATCCTTGGCCATTCGGAACGCCGAAGCTATTACGGCGAGGACAATGACTTATTGAATAATAAGGTAAGGCTGGCCCTCTCTGCCGGATTAAAGCCCATCTATTGTTGCGGGGAGGTGCTTCAGGAGCGTGAAGCCGGAAAACTGTTTGATGTGGTAAGGGAACAGATTGAAGTAGGATTGAAAGATCTTTCTACCGATGAGATGAGCAAAATTGTGATTGCCTATGAACCTGTTTGGGCTATTGGAACAGGTGTTGTGGCAACTCCGGATCAGGCGCAGGAAATGCATAAATTCATAAGGGATTTGCTGGCCGAATTATTTGACAATCAGGTGGCTGAGAACATGACCCTGTTATATGGAGGAAGTTGCAAACCTTCAAATGCGGCTGAGCTGTTTGCCAATCCCGATGTGGATGGGGGGCTTATTGGTGGTGCATCCCTGAAAGCAGATGATTTTATTGCCATTGTAAATGCCTATTAAACACCTTTAAGAGCCTCCATGGCCTATTTCGAATATGAAATTCCCGCCCGATCCTGGAGCACTACTGAACGTGAGATAGTGGTTGCAAAAATGGCTCAGATCGGATTCGAAGGATTTGTTGAAGGAGAGGATATTATACAGGCTTATGTAGATGAGAAGCATCATTCTGGTTCAGCGCTGAATCAGGTGATCGATGAGTTGTCAGATCTTGGGATTACTGTTCAGTACAGGTTTCATAAATCGGTTGAACAAAACTGGAACAAAGAGTGGGAGAAGAAATTTGATCCGGTGCTCATTGAGAACAAAGTGCTGATCAGGGCTCCCTTCCACGACGCATCCCAGGATCTTCCATGTACACTGGTTATAGAACCGAAAATGTCTTTTGGAATAGGGCATCACCATACCACTCGCCTCATGATCATAGAGATGATGAATCAGAAGATGGAAGGGAGGTGTGTACTGGATATGGGTTGTGGAACAGGGATTCTGGGCATTTTTGCATCCAAGATGGGTGCTGAAAGGGTGCTTGGAATTGATAATGATCAATGGGCTTATGAGAATGCACTGGAAAATGTGGAGAGGAATGGAGTCTCTTCCATGGAGGTTCGCCTGGGTAATGTAAAAAAACTGGGGAGTGAGGTATTTGACATCATACTTGCCAATATTACGCGAAACACCTTGGTTCGTGATATGGCAGATTATGTCGAACACCTAAGTGATCAGGGCGTTTTATTAGTGAGTGGGATTCTGGCTGAGGATGTACAGTATGTACTGAATGCTGCCTACCGGTGTGGACTGAATCATTCGAATACACGGGAGGAGTCAAACTGGATTTCGCTGTCGTTTGTGAAACAGCTGAAAATTGACCGATAAACATGAAAAGAGTTCTCATCATAGTAGTCACATCGATACTGACCATGACGTTGAAGGCTCAGATCATCAGGGAGTTTTCCAGCGACACAAGCTTGTATATGTCCGAATTGGCAGCCTTCACCGGAAGCTCCCTGGAGTCATCACAAGTACCGGATTTCCATCGGTTCCTTCGCCTATACGATTCTTTACCGTATGAGAACAGAATGGAGATCATTGAGGTTTCAAACCTGATGCTGTCCAAGAAGTGTCGACCTCGCCCTCATTTTATTATGTATCAGAGGGTAATGATGGAATTCTTCTTTGAAGATAAAGCATCCCACGGATATGAACAGTGGCTGGAAGGTTTTACACTTTTTCTGAAGAGTGAATCAGCACTGCATGGAAACATTAATCAGTGGCTCTCCCTTTCATTTTCACTGTTGGATGAGAACGTTTTTTATACATCCAATTCAGTGACCTGGAAGGTCTCTACACCCTCCTTTAAATTTGATACCGGCGAATCCATGACAGTTCTTTTTGACGATGTGACTGTTGCCTGTTATTCCGGCAGAGATTTCATTCAGATCATGAATGCCACCGGTTATATAGATCCTTTAACCCTGGAATGGATTGGGACAGAAGGGAGAGTGACCTGGGAGAGGGCAGGAATGCCCGAAAATGAGATGCATGCTATACTCTCTGAGTACAGGATTAATTTGAAGACACCTGGTTATAGTGCAGATTCAGTCCAGCTCTATTATCCGGCCCTGTTTGAAGGGATCGCATTGGGAAGGTTGGAAGACAAGGTATTGTTAATCAAGGACCTGGCATCTATAAAATATCCCCAGTTCCTCTCTTATAAGAGTTCCTACAGCATCGAGGATTTTGTACCCGGGATTAACTATAAGGGAGGGCTTGCCATCGAGGGGGCAAACCTGGTGGGGTCCGAAGTGGGAGGTATGCCGGCCATTTTGGAGATATACACCGGCGATACGCTCAGGATAAGGGCTAAGACTCAACGGGTTTCCATGAATGCCAGGCATATTCGTTCTCCTCATGTGGCAGCTTCTATTTTTTTCGGCGTGGATTCGATCTACCATCCTGATCTGGAGCTCTCCTTTGATGTAGCGAGAGATCAGCTCAGACTCAATAAATCAGAGGAGTTTACCTCCAAAGGTCCCTATTCCAATTCATACCATGGGATCGATATGAATTTTGATGAGTTATTCTGGAACCGAAGCGACTCCATAATAAAGATGCAGGCCATCCAGGGTACTTCCATTGGACGTGCCTCTTTTGAATCCAATACGTTCTTCGACTATGAGTTCTACATGAGCCTTCAGGGGTTGGATTATACTCATCCCCTGGCTCAGTTGTACAGCTATTCCAACATGCTGGGAGGAAGAACCTTTGCGGTTGAGAACTATGCTAATTATGTGGGATTTTCCACATACCAGATTCGTCATCAGTTGATGGGCCTGTCCAAGTTGGGTTTTGTCTATTTTGATGATGATACCGATCTGGTAACCATTCGCCAGAAACTATTTGACTATATCATCGCTTCCATGAGACAAAGGGATTATGATATAATCAGGTTCGTTTCAAGAACTCAGGGAGAATCCAATGCAGAGTTGAATCTTCTCAACAACGACCTGACCATTCGCGGAATCCCGGTGATCTTCCTGAGTGATTCTCAGAATGTAAAATTAATTCCGGATGAGACTACCATTGTGATGAAGAGAAACAGGAGTTTTGAGTTTGACGGGATGGTGGATGCAGGATTATTCCGGTTTACCGGAGATGATTTCTTTTTCGACTATGACGACTTTAAGATCAATATGCCCAAAATTGATTCCCTTCAACTCTCTGTCTATACTGACGAGTATAATCAGTACGGAGAGCCGATGCTGGCACGGATCGACAATGTGATTGAACAGATGAATGGAGAGCTGCTGATAGACGATCCAAATAATAAATCGGGATTGGAGAGTTATCCGGAATTCCCTGCTTTTACCAGCCGGGAAGGATCTTATATCTTTTTTGATGCCGCTAACATCCAGAACGGGGTCTATAAGAGGGATGAATTCTATTTTGAGTTGTTGCCTTTTGAAGTGGACAGCCTGGACAATTTCAGTCCGGAAGCCATATCACCCAACGGCACCTTCTATTCTGCCGGAATCCTGCCACCGATCGAGATGGAGATGACCCTCAGACAGGACAACTCGCTTGGTTTTTACATGGAAGCACCGGATGAAGGAATTTCACTTTATGGAGGAGTTGGAACATTTTACAACGACATTGAGATGAGCAGCAATGGATTACATGGCTACGGCTCGTTTGATTATCTTACTTCCACCACCTGGTCCGATGATTTTCTGATGCACCCCGATTCTATGATGGCCATGTCGCGCCGATACCTGATCAGGGAGAAATTATCAGCTACTCAATTCCCCTATGTGGAAAATACAGAAACTGAGGTATTGCTCAGACCGGATAAGGAGGTGATGGAGGTTACCAGGATCAAAGAAACATTCAAAGTATTTAATGATAGTACTTTCCACGGGGGTAACCTGGCCTTAAGACCAACCGGCCTGTCCGGAGATGGAGCCATGGCGCTCTCAGATGGCCGGCTTGAGTCAAACCACTTTACATATGGTGCCAATACTATTCGTGCCGACTCGGCCGGGGTTCAGCTGAAGGATCCTTCACATCAGGAGTTTTCGTTTCTTACACAGGATGTGAATCTGTTTGTGGACCTGAATGCCCGGGAAGCGGAGATGACGGCCCGAGAAGATTACACCCTGATTGAGCTGCCGTACAACCTCTATGAAACCCGACTGGATCAAATGACCTGGTTTATGGACAAGGATCAGGTAGCCATGACGCAGAAAAAGCACCTCCCGGAAAATGATGTGGATATTGGAATTGATACATTGGTCACCAACGGTCCTACCTATTTATCGAAACATCCCCAGCAAGATGAATTGAACTTTGTAGCTCCCATGGCTTTCTATAACTATCGATCCAGGCAGTTGTCGGCCAGTCGTGTTCCTTTCATCCAGGTGGCCGACGCCTATATATTTCCATATGTTGGTGAAGTGGAAGTCGGCTATCAGGCCACCATGAGCCTATTGGAAGATGCAAAAGTATTGGCCAATCAAAGCAACAAACAACACCTGATCTATGATGCTTCCATTGCCATCAGCGGAGCGAAAGCATATACCGGTGAAGGCTACTATGATTACAAAGATGCTTATGGAAACAGCTATCCGATCTACTTCGATCATATATGGGTGGATACAACCATTCAGAGCCAGTCCACAGGACACATCAAAGAGGATGAATCCTTTATGCTCAGTCCTTTCTTTGACTTCCAGGGAGAGGTTAGACTTGTAGCAGCCGATCGCCACCTTGTATTTGACGGAGGAACAAGAATTGTTCACAACTGCAATATTGGGAAGGATTGGCTCAGGTTTTCATCTACTATCGATCCTGCCGACATACACATCCCGGTAGTCGATCCGATGCAGAATGTGGCCCTCAATAAGATTTTTGCCGGATCAATGATCACAAGGGACTCAACTCATATTTATTCCACATTCCTCTCTGGAAGAAAAGACTATTTCGATACTAATCTGACCCAGGCCAGTGGAATACTTCTTTATGATCCCGAGAGGGAGAGTTATATCATATCAACCCCGGAAAAGATTGCAGATTCTACTTTACCGGGTCATTACCTGCGACTGGAAACAGCCACTTGTCAGGTGTACGGTGAGGGTCCTATTGATCTTACTCTGGATTATGGCCAGGTAAAGCTCACTTCCGCAGGTAATGCAGTTCACAAAGTCAGCGAAGATCAATTCTCCACTCATCTGGTATTGGGTGTGAACTTCTATTTCTCGCCGGTGGCATTGCAGGTAATGGGTCAGGAGATTGACAGTCTGCCTGATCTGGAGCCTGTAGATCTGACCAAACATCATTACCGTTTAGCCATGCGTGATCTGTTGGGAGCACCTCTGGCTCAGAAACTGGAAAGGGAACTGGCATTAACAGGTGGATATGAAGAGATCCCGATCGCCTGGAAAAACACCCTCTTTTTTAATAACTTGCCGTTGAAATGGAATCAGGAGACAAGGTCTTTCAGATACAAGGGGAAGGTGGGAATAGGAAACATTGGTGATATACAGGTAAACAAGAAGGTAGATGCTTTTGTGGAACTGGTAGAGAAGGGATCGGGAGATATATTCGATATCTACCTGGAAGTGGATAGAAATACCTGGTATTATATAGCCTATTCACCAGGTGGATTACAGGTCCTCTCCTCAAATCGTGAATTCAACAGCATAGTCTATGAATTGAAAGCCGCTGACCGGAGAGTCAAAGCCAAGCTTGGAGAAGCACAATATATTTATAGTTTGGCAGCTCGACGAAGGCTGGAACTATTTATGGAACGTTTTCTGGAATTCGAAGAGGAGGGGGGAGCCTTTTAGTCACGTATCAATCACGACTATTTCCATATTCACCTGATGACCTGGAACCCAGCTCGATCACATCCACGTTACCGATCCTTCCATTTTCCATTTCAAACCTGATGAGTGTTCGTACTTTGTGCAGACCGTTTCGCCCTGCAGCTCCCGGATTCATATGAAGGAATCCATGCCGTTTATCAGGAATCACCTTTAATATGTGAGAGTGCCCTGAAATGAAGAGGCCGGGCGGATGGGTATAGATTTCGGGTTTGATCCTGTAATCGTAATTGCCTGGATAACCTCCGATATGGGTCATCCAGATGTCCACGCCTTCCCGGTTATGGCGCTGGTGCCTGGGGTATTGTGATCGAATAGGTGTACCGTCAATATTCCCGTAAACAGCTACCACCGGACTGATCCTGGATAGCATCTCAATGACTTGGTAATCACCGATATCTCCCGCATGCCAGATCTCATCACAAGTTCCGAAATAGTCAATTATCCTGGGATCAAAATAACCGTGCGTATCGGAGAGGAGGCCAATTCTGAACATGACTGGAGATTTGGCCGGTTAAATTACTAAATTTAGTGCCAAATCTGTACCATGAATCTCTTTTACACTCCCCAATTATCGGGGAATACCCATGAGCTCGAGGAGCAGGAGTCGAAACACCTGGTACGTGTTCTACGTATGGATGTGGGTGAAAAGGTGATCCTGGTGGATGGAAAGGGAGGTTGGTATGAAGCGGTCATTGAAGAGGCCCATCCCAAAAGATGCAAGCTTCAGATTAATTCTCATGTCCTTGAATTTCAGCCCTTAACATATACATTGCATCTGGCTATATCCCCCACAAAGAGTATGGACCGGTTTGAGTGGTTTCTGGAGAAGGCCACAGAAATTGGCATCACAGAGATCACTCCGCTCATTTGTCACAGGACCGAGCGGAAACAGGTGAAACTGGAGCGATGGGAACGTATTCTGGTATCGGCCATGAAGCAGTCTCTTAAAGCGTACTTACCTACCCTCAATCCCCCGGTTACACTCTCCAAATTTGTAGGGAAGGATCACCCGGGTACCAAAGGTATTTCACACTGCATTCCCACCGACCGGCAAAAGCTGACCTCCATGAAACGTACCGGCAGTTATACATTTCTGGTAGGGCCTGAAGGAGATTTCACTGATGAAGAGGTAAAAATGGCTATTGAGAAGGGTTTTGAACCTTACACCCTTGGATCCTCCAGGTTGAGGACTGAGACTGCAGGAGTTTACCTGTGCACCGCCATCAGCCTCCTTTCCTCCTCACCAACACCTGACCAAAGCCCCCCTCCAAAGGACGGTATCTGATCTCGGAAGAGTTTTGAAACGAATCGCCTTAGCGGATGCTAAGCATCCGGTTCAGCGATGAGTTCAAAACTCTGGAGAAGAATAAAAAAAAGACCGCCCTTTTGAGGCGGCCTTTGGTTAGACATGCTTCAGTACTTTCTGAATGAGTTCATTACCCGGATCAAAAACCAGCGGTTTCAGTATTTGGTTTAAATATGTGTCTGCTTCTTCTTGATCCAGTAATACCGGGAGATCGGTTGATTTTTTGTTGTCATCGAATTCATCCACCCGGTGATAAAGGGTAGAAACTTTTACCATAGGCAATCATGTTAGGTTAGGTTTTCAGTATGAAAACGCCTGACATAACAGATTATTGTGAAAAAATGTTAAAAATTAATACGCGGTAAGTGAGAGTGCCTTTTCTTTGATCATTTTACGCAGATTGATCAACGCATAACGCATTCGTCCAAGGGCGGTATTGATACTCACATCGGTCTGATCTGCAATCTCCTTAAAACTCAATCCCCCATAATGCCGAAGCAGTACCACCTCTCGTTGGTCATCCGGCAGTTCATTGATCAAAGCGCGAATTTCCGACTTGATCTGACTGTTTACTATGATCTCTTCAATGTTATCATCGGAGAGCTTTTTACTGTTGAACAGATCCACTTCCGTATCATCATTGGAAACGGAATTCATCTGCTTCTCCTTTCTGAAGTGGTCAATGATCAGGTTATGTGCAATCCGGATAACCCAGGAAAGAAACCTGCCGTTGTCCCTGTATTTTCCATTTCTAAGGGATTGGATCACTTTAATGAAAGTTTCCTGAAATAGATCCTCGGCCAAAGGCTGATTCTTAATGGTAAGAAATATATAGGTATACACCTTACTGCGGTGCCTGTTAATTAACTCCTCAATGGCTGATTGATCACCTTTGATGTAAGCTTGAACCAAATCCTGGTCATTCACTCTACTCTGTTTCACAACTTGCGTTCCTGTTGGTTAAGCGTAAAGGTGTTCCTATAGGCTGGCTATTTTTAGTAAACAACTGCAATTAAACAAAAAAATATCTTATAACAAAATATAGTATTTTTACGCAAATATTATGCCAGCTATCAAAGATCAGGAAATTCATATAAAAGGAGCCCGTGTCCATAACCTGAAAAATGTGGAGTTAAAGATTCCCCGGGATAAAATGGTAGTGGTAACAGGCCTGTCCGGATCCGGGAAATCTTCCCTCGCTTTTGATACGCTGTATGCCGAGGGTCAAAGGCGTTATGTGGAGAGTCTATCTGCCTATGCCAGACAATTTCTGGGACGAATTGATAAACCGGATGTGGATTTTATCCATGGAATACCTCCGGCAGTAGCTCTTGAACAAAGAGTGAATTCGCGTAATCCGAGATCAACTGTGGGAACTTCCACTGAGATCTATGACTATATCAAGCTGCTGTTTTCGAGGATTGGCAAGACCTATTCCCCTGTTTCGGGGAGACTGGTTAAAAGACATTCTGTTACAGATGTGGTGAATTACTTACTGGATCAGGAAGAGGGGAAAAGGTTGGTGATCCTTTCAGGTGTATGTCTGAATGCTGAAAAAGAACTCGCCTACCAGCTGGATATTTTTATCCAGCAGGGGATGACTCGGGCGATGGTGGATAATCATATCGTAGAGTTGGAAGAGTTGAAGGAGACCGAGCCGGGTTCGGAAAACTACCTGCTCAACCTGGTGGTAGACAGGATCGCAATAAAGAAGGATGATGAATCGGTTAGCCGGTTTGGCGATTCGGTACAAACGGCACTTCAGATCGGTCATGGACATTGTACGATCTGGGATCCCGGGAGCGGTGATCAAGTGGAGTTTTCCATCAGATTTGAAGCGGATGGAGTGGAGTTTGAAGAACCCTCTGAGCATCTGTTTAGCTTTAACAATCCGGTAGGCGCATGTCCTGCATGTGAAGGGTATGGTAAAGTAATGGGTATTGATGAGGACCTGGTGATTCCTGATAAACGTCTATCGATATATGACGATGCTGTTGTATGTTGGAAGGGGGAGAAAATGAAGAAATGGAAGGAGCGACTGATCATGAGAGCAGATCAGTTCGACTTTCCCATTCATACACCCTATTATCAACTGACAGAAGAGCAGAGAGGTTTGTTATGGAAAGGTAACCGGCATTTTAAGGGATTGAACCGTTTCTTTCACCACCTGGAAGAGAAGAAATATAAAATTCAATACAGGGTCATGCTATCGCGTTACCGCGGAAAAACAGTGTGTCCGGAGTGCAACGGAAGCCGGTTGAAAAAAGAGGCAGGGTATGTGAAGGTGGGAGGAAGGACCATAAGCGAACTGGTGAAAATGCCGGTGTTGGAGTTAGAACAATTCTTCACAGGTCTAAAAACCACCAAGAATGAGAGGGAGATATCAAGCCGATTATTAAAGGAGATTAACAGCAGACTTCATTTCATGTCCAGTGTGGGACTGGGATACCTGACCCTTAACAGGCTCTCAGCAACCCTTTCAGGTGGGGAGAGTCAGCGAATCAATCTGGCCACTTCTTTGGGAAGCAGCCTGGTAGGATCGCTCTACATCCTGGATGAACCCAGCATAGGATTACACTGCAGGGATACGGACCGGCTGGTTAGTGTACTTCGTGAGCTGCAGCAAATTGGTAATACCGTGGTCATTGTGGAGCATGATGAGGAGATCATCAGGTCGGCCGACCATGTGATTGATATGGGTCCCATGGCGGGCCGACACGGAGGAGAGGTAGTATTCCAGGGGAACCACAAAGAGCTTTTAAAGGAGAACAGGAGCCTTACTGCCAGATACCTGAATGGCATAGAGTCTATTCCTGTACCTTCCTCACGACGTAAGTGGAATAATTTCATAGAGTTGAAAGGGGCCAGGGAAAATAACCTGAACGGACTGGATGTGAAGTTTCCGCTTAATATACTTACGGTAGTCACCGGGGTCAGTGGCTCCGGAAAATCGAGCCTGGTGCGCTCGATCCTG
This sequence comes from uncultured Bacteroides sp., assembly GCA_964622985.1. Lineage (GTDB taxonomy): Bacteria > Bacteroidota > Bacteroidia > Bacteroidales. The sequence continues at coordinate 23,581 of CAZURA010000065.1, forward strand.
TATCCTGCACTAAACAAACATCTTCATGGAGCCGGGGAGAAGCCGGGCAGACATGATCTATTGACGGGTGACCTACACCTGGTAGATCGGGTGGAGTTTGTGGATCAGAATCCCATTGGAAAGTCATCCCGCTCTAATCCGGTTACTTACCTGAAAGCATTTGACGATATTAGAAAACTATATGCTTCCCAGCAGGCATCGAAGATAAATGACTATAAGGCATCACACTTCTCTTTTAATATCGATGGTGGAAGGTGCGATGAGTGCCAGGGGGAAGGAGAGATAAAAGTGGAGATGCAGTTTATGGCCGATGTCAGACTCATATGCGATAGCTGTCATGGCAAAAGATTCAAGGATGAAATCCTGCAGGTGACCTATGGAGGAAAGAGTATTTATGATGTGCTGGAAATGACCATCAATGAAGCCATCGAGTTTTTTGGGCAATCGGAAAATAACACAGAGAAAAAAATTGTCAAAAAGCTCACCCCGCTGCAGCAGGTAGGTCTGGGATATGCAAAGTTGGGCCAATCTTCCAGCACACTCAGTGGCGGAGAGAGTCAGCGTATCAAATTGGCTTTCTTTCTCAGTAAAGAGTCAGAGGAGGAGAGAGTAATGTTCATATTCGATGAACCTACTACGGGATTGCATATGCACGATATTTCCCTACTGCTTGCCTCCTTTGAGCGTCTACTCGATAAAGGTCACACAGTGCTGGTTATTGAACACAACCTGGAGGTGATCAAGTATGCCGACTGGATCATCGATCTGGGCCCCGAAGGGGGTGACGGAGGGGGTTCACTGGTATATCAAGGCATGCCAGAAGATATTCCCTCCGAACAGACCTATACAGGCAGTTATCTGCGTCCTAAACTTGATCAGAAGAAGTAATACACTCCCAGCAATCCCCTTAAGTTTTCGACTGCGATAGTCTGACTGGGGATATAGTATTCATCATAATTGGATCCGTAGGCGGCTTGTGTGTATTCCAGTTCAAGTGCCAGCCTCACCTTTCCTGAGTTATAGATGATTCTGGGTGATACCCTGATCATGGTTTGGATATCTGTGGCCAGACCATATACGGCATTTCCAGGATCGGACATGGCTTCTTTGGTCCCTCTGTTATTTAGCACACCTCCAAATATACCCACCTGCGGATTGCCATTGGTGTGGATCTCTCCCCAATAGGCCATGCTCTTCAGCGGAGTATAGGATTGCTCACCCGTAACAGGATCGACAATATCCCTGACACCAAATCCGCTGACTGCCAGTACATCTGCCAGATTCTCGCCATATCGGACCTGTGCTTTTACTGTGACCGGACCTGCAGTTATTTTTGAGAAGGCGATCGCTGTAAAACCAGGTAACAGCTCATCCACCTGGTAAATCTCATCCGGTGCCATCTCGCTTTCCAGGCGAGGGACGATGGTTTTATAAGCCACACCTCCTCCAGCTATCATTCCGTTCCCGGATTCACTGTTTTTCACACTGTAGTGTACCTGAAAGTGCATATCCGGTGTAGTGGAATTCCGGAGGTATTTACAATTCGGTCCATCCACTCCTCGCGAGATATAATCGATCTGAGACAGGGCAGCCGCCAAGAATTTCAGGTTTCCGGTGCTAAGGGTTAACCTGAGCTGTGGATTGCGTGCAAAAGACTGTATGGGTGCGCCTGTGTTAAACGATACAGTTCCCGGAAAACAATCTGTCACAAACAGAGGATTCCATGTATATCCTGACAGCAGTTCCACATGGGTCCAGTTCAGCTTAACCAAGGCATGCCTCATTCGGAAGAGGTTGATGTTGTCATTTCTCTGGGCAAAGAAATCCCCTTCTATCAATCCAGATGTTCTGGCACCCAGGGCATCAGGCCCGGTGATCTTACCTGATAATCTGGTCTGGATGGAGAGGAAATTGAAGGTGGATTTCGAGTTGATATCATTTCCACTGGCATCCAATTTCTCAGGTGCGGGCCACAGCAGAAAATGGCCTTCGCGGGCACAGATGGTTTGCCTGGAATCTACAAAGAAATCGTTCTTCACATAGCCCGAAAACTTAATTCCGAAAGCGCGTTCCTCTTGTCCTAAAACAACTGCAGCATAAGTAAATAGTAGCAAAAAAAATAAGGTCCGTTTCATTTCTTGCGAGTTTTCAATTTGTTAGGGTTACCTGTCAGGGGGAAAATGCCTTATCCCCACAGTTTATTCATATTGTTTTCAGCAGAAGATAAATACTATTGACACGTATCGTATCAATAGTATTTATTCTGTCTGTAGAATAAATAAGTCAATGCTAAGCTGCCTTCTTTTCGTTGTCTTTCTGTGTTGCTAACGACACAAAAACAAGTGTTAGCAATGCCAGTGTAAACGAAATTAATGCCGGTGAATCCAGGCCGTGCAATCCTTCAGTCCTGAAAAATTGTTTGCTTATTGAAGGGCCCGTCATAATAATACCAATGGCGCTTACAATACCCACAACGATTGACCATGCAATACCTTTGGCAGTCGTCTTTTTCCAGAACAGCAACATTAATATTGCCGGTAAGTTTGCTGAAGCTGCAACAGCAAAAGCCCAGCCAACAAGGAAAGAAACATTCATCCCTTTAAATATTATTCCCAGAATAATAGCCACAACACCTACGCTAAATGCAGCTATCTTCCCTGCTCTTACTTTTTCTTTATCAGAAAGCTTTTTACCCATATATCTGTCAACCAGATCGTGGGCAATAGCACCCGATGAAGCAACAATAAGGCCACTAACTGTTCCCAGGATGGTAGCAAAAGCTATAGCTGATATAATGGCAAATAATCCAATACCAAAAGCTTTGGCTATGAGTGGGGCTGACATATTTCCGTCTTCCATGTTTAATACACCATTCGTTGCAGCACCCAATCCCATAAACATGGTCAAAACATAGAAGAACCCAATGGCAGCAATTGCAACAATTGTGGATTTCCTGGCATCACGTTGACTGGGGACCGTATAATAACGGATAAGGATATGGGGTAATGAAGCTGTACCAAGGAATAGAGCAAGCATAAGAGATATGAAATTCAATTTTGATAATGGCGTAGCACCTTTTCCAATTTTAAATTTCAATCCTGGAATGAGCATCTCTTTACCGGGGGTTACTTTCTTAACATAGGCAGTTACTTCATTACCACCATCATCAAACATTACTTTTACATATCGTGCAACTTCGCTTGAATTAATGATGCTTAAAAATTTGAAAGGGCTTACTCTGCCTGTTGATTCAACTTCCTCTCCGTCCTTGATAATTGTAGCCATTTGACCTACCTGAAAGAACTTTCCTTCCTCTTTTTCTGCACCATTGTATAGTTTTCTTCCATCAGTTGTTTTTGTAATAGACAAAGCCTCCTCGAATGTATCCCCGTTTTTAGTAAACCACCGATAAATACCATCTTTTTCCATTTTTATTACCAGCGAAGCATCTTCAACATCAATACTGGAAACAGCTGTAAAGCCCTGCATATTTTCGGCTGTTAATGTTAAAGGCTTATGAAACTCTTGATTTTTATTATCGGGATTAAGGTTTAACCCGTTGTTAAGAATATAAATGGTAAGAATTGTCGAAAAAATGATCAGTAATCCCCCTTTTATAAATTGAACGTATGTTGTTGATGTCATGCCAGCCGTTGCAACTATAAAAATCACTACTGCGCCTACAATAACAACCCCAACCCAGTGGTTAAGCCCAAGTAGTGGCTCTACGAGGGTGCCGGCACCTACCATCTGGGGGATCAGGTAGAATATAGAAACAATCAATGTACTAATAGCTGCCGTAAGCTGAATGGCTTTAGAATTAAACTTTGAATCCAATGCATCAGTAAACGTATATTTTCCTAAGCGCTTCATGGGTTCGGCAACAAGGAAAAGTGCTACAATCCAACCAGCCAGGTAACCAATAGAATAGAGGAACCCATCGTAGCCTACAAAAGCAATCATCCCGCAAATACCCAGAAAAGAAGCTGCGGAAAGATAATCACCTGCAAAGGCTATTCCATTTACACCCCAGTGAATTGTACCCCCAGCAGCAAAATAGCCGCTGGCAGATTTAGTTTTTGAACCGAAGTAAAATGACAAACCCAGTACAATCAATACAAATACGACAAACAATGCAATTGCTAAATATGATACTCCGTAAATCATGTCTTAATCCTCCTTATTCATTTCTTTTTCAATCTTTGTACATCTCCAATTGTAAATCAGCCCTAAAACGATGGCTAGAACAATCAAACCAAAGCCGTAAGCTACTGCCAGGTTTAGATGTCCAAAAACTAAATTGCTCATTGCTTCATAATTGGCTACACCAATGGCTACAAATACTCCATATACAATAGTATAAGAAATGAACAGCCAGATGCCAAGTCTCGTTTTTCTTTTCGCTGCATGATCTACACCGAGTTCTACTGCTGGTCCGTGATCCATAGTTTT
>CAZURA010000066.1:0-27949 GCA_964622985.1 uncultured Bacteroides sp.
GGAAAAAGAATTAACCGTGGCTTGAGAATTTTACAGAAAAAAAGTTGCACAACTCTACGTAATACTCTTGTTTACTACCAATACTTGAAAATAGCCTCAAAGGTTGCAATAAACAGATATAAATACTTAAGAATGTGGTATGGAGACAATAAGTGACTTTTTCAAACCTGCTAGATTTGCCTAATTCTCCACCAGAAAACAATTTTGCCACGTATAACATAATGCGAGTCCCAAATTTCAAGAGTTATGTCATTGGAATTGATTCTGATAATCAGGATTAAATTTCATAATGTCTTTGCTTTCTGGGTAGTTTTCCAGAAACCAAACATAAAAAGCGGTTACATCTATTTTATCATCAATAAGTTTCTTTTTCCTTTTTTTAAAGTCATTAACAAGTTCACTTTCAGTAGATAATATCTTGACAGTTTCAATTAGTTTGTTTGGATGATCTGAATTAATGCCAATTGAAAGATTATATTTATTTTCAATTTCTTCCAGTACACTAATTTTACCAACAAAATCATTGAATCTAATATTAGGTGTACCTAACATTGCCGACTCCACAGCCATACTTTGACTATCTCCTATAAATAAGTCAGCATAATAAAGGTAATGGTGGATATCCTCCTTTTTGCCTCTAAATTCAAGGTTTTTAAACTCGTTTGGAATTGGCTTTTCAGAGGATATAATTATTTTCCCTTTTTCCTTTAATATGTTTATTAATTCTCGGGCATATTCATTTGAAATACCTTTAGCTTTAGAATCATGGTAAGCTTGTAGATTCGCTAACCTGATAATATAATATCTTTGGCCGTCAGGTACATTAACCCTATTTCTATCTGGGATAAATCTATTAGGATGTAAATAAGCAAGTTTTTGGAAACCCTCGTAGAATATAGTTTTTCTATTCCATAGACTATTGTTTACACCCTTTGGCGATAAAATGGTATGAAAGAATGGATAACATGATATTGCCCCCAAATACATTAAAGTAGATAAATCAACATCATCCTCACCAAAGAATATTGCAGGCACTTTAATAATTGGAGATATATGCCCTATTTCAGGTGATGTACCAACCATTAAATCAGGTTTATATTTACGTGCAATATTTAGCAGTTTTCTATCTCTTGAAATAATTGATTTAATGATTGAGAAAAGATTATTTAATCTGTAGCCCTCAGACAGTTGCACATATGAAAAATCCTTAACAAGATCTTTTAAAATATCTTTATCCTTGATAGATATTAATACATCATGGCCATTCTTTTGTAAAGAATCAATAGTGTTTTTGAATAGGTGGAAATGTGCAGGATGATTTAATTGAAATAGAAATCGTCGCTTATTCAGTGATGCTATCATTTATTATTTTTGCAATCTTTCTTATTGATTTTTTTGAAACGCCAGGATGGATAGGTACGGTAATAATTTTTTCTGTAATTTTTTCAGTGTTAAAGCATTCCCCAGCTATATATCCAGATTGTTTTGCCCAATTAATACAATTTTGAAAATGTTTTCCGGCTTCAATCCCTTCATCTAAAAGGGTATCAAATATTTCATCTCTATTATTTGCTAAAACAGGAAAACAGTAGTAGTTTGGTTTTGTATTTTCATCATCCTTCATACACGAAGGAGGAATTTCAAGAAGTGAATTGAGATAATCAGCATTATCTTTTTGTTTTTCATACATCTTGGAAATCTTCAATATCCTTAATATTAAAATCTCTCTTATCCATTTTTCACCTTCGTATTCAACAAAAGTGTTTTTAGCCATAAAATCCACCTTTTTATCTAATCTCTTACCAATACGATAGGTAAGTAAACCATATATAGGAGGTCGCATCAGTAATGTTAAAATGAAGATTTTAAGTAGGCCAACTAAAGACAATACTATTCGTTTCTTTGATAGTTTATTATACTCCTGAACAAAAAGTGGGAATTTTTGAATTCGATTAATCAAACACATTCCTCCAGTACCAATTGGAGGGAATTTAGCTGGTCCAAATGAAAAAATAGATGCATCTCCTAATGTGCCAGTATAGGAGTCCTTATATTTTGATAAATAGGAGTGAGCACAATCTTCAATTATGATCTTATCTCCTATTATATTCTTTATCAATTCCATATTGTCCGGAAAACCAAATGTGTGAGTAACGATAAGGACATCTATCTGGTCCTGTTTCCGTTTCAAGTCATTTAAATCGAGTTTGAATTCATTAGTAATGTCAATAAAAACAGGGATATTGCCAGAAATAGTTATTGATTGAAGTACTGTATTACAAGTATATGCTTGTATCCCTATTCTTAATGGTTCTTTTGAAATCGAGCTTAGTAATATTCTTAATCCAACTCTTGCGGTATTAAATATATAACTATCAGTTTTTGAGGTAAATAAGAAATTCTCTCCATTTGATTTTTTCCATCTCAAAAAATACTGGATATAGGAGAAGAAGCTAAAAGTATAGTAGAATCTTGGAATCAACTTATAGGTCATTCTTATCGATATTCTTAATAACCTTTGCAGGAACGCCGGCAGCAATACAATATTCAGGAATATCGTCTGTTACAACAGAACCTGCTGCTATTATTGAACATTCCCCGATAGTCACACCTGGCAGTACAGTAACATTAGCTCCTAACCAAGTATCCGCTTCAATTTTTATGTTTCCAGATATCAGGGGAAATAGTTTTAATAATCTTGAATTATTTGGTGAAGAATCAGTAATTAATAAAACATTTGGTCCAATTGAAACCCTATCACCAAAGTATATATTATTTCTTCTATTGCCTAAATCCGAAATATGAAGTGAGGCAGGAACATAAACCTTTTTTCCAATATTATATCCACATAATCTTAAAATCCATCGGCGAAAAATTAAAGCAGGTATTAAATGGTACACTGCTTTTAGTATTTTTTTTATTGTCTTTCTCAATGCCTTATTTTCTTTTTAGAATAAATAAACCAACTCTGCCTAGATTATATAATCGCTTCTTATGAATCTTTTCAAACCGACCATATTCTACTAATTGACCACCGAATTTTAATTTGTGATCCCTTACACCATATGGAATATTAGGTTTTCCTGCACCCCCAAAATCAAATTTTGAGAAGCCATTCTTGGATCCCCATTCTATTATTTTCCATGGTAGAAAGTCATTAGGGTATAGGTCCAAATGCTCATTTGAGGCTCCTGCGTACCAATCATAGATAAGACCTTTATAGCATAACACCATTCTTGTCGCTATTATCTCACTATTCCAGGAAGCTATAAATGTTCTTAAAATTCCTTTACACATAGCATTGGCTTTTATTCCAAGAAATAGTTTTTTAGCTGGGAGTGGTAGCCCAATACGCTTATACGTACCTTGTATTAGTTTGACAGATTCCTCAAATTCAGGCTTGGATTTAATCTCTTTAAAAACCAATCCACTTCGTTCGGCACGTCTAATATTTTTCCGACGCCCTTTATGCAGCTTCATCCATTGATCATCGGTAGGTTTTGTGAGATCATGGATAATACCTAAGTGTTCTTCATATTTGTATCCATGGTTTTCAAATATAGCAATCTCATCTTTAGATAACTTTCTTGCATTTCTGAATTGTGTATATATTGCCTGATCCTTAATTCTTTCAGTGAATTCCTCAAGTAGTCTATTCAGTAGATTGGTATCATTATTTAGTACAAGGGGACCACCAATAATAATTGCCCTTGAAGTTAATTTGTTCAAAGGCCAGAAGTAATCTTCTACAATAACTCCATATAGAGATCCAACAATCTTAGAATTACATGTTAGAGTATAACTAAATGGCTTATTGTTCTTTGATTGAGAGAATAAACTTATCAGAGTATTGCTTTGGAACACAATTGAGTTTGGGTGTGACTCAATAAAGTCATTTGTACTCTGAATATCCTCTAATATTTCATATGTATTTGTTGATGAGATCATAGCCTTATGACTCAGTAACCGACTGATATACCCTGATTAATTGTCTGGCAATATTATCGCTTGATAGGTGTGTTATCTTTTCTCTTGCATTAGTTTTGTCGAATTTTAATCCTTCTTTTATCTTTTTTGCAACATCCATTGGATCATTACTACATATAAGGCACCCTTCTATACCATTAAAGTTATCACTTACATCGCCAACATCTGTACTAACAATCGGCCTATTGCAAGCCAAAACCTCTTTTATCACGTTTGGACTTCCTTCCCAAATACTAGTTAAAACGACTATGTGTGAAGCATTCATATACAGTGGTACATCTTCGTGTTTAACATCGACAAGACTATGTTTTTGGAAATTGAACTCTTTCAATAAATCTAATGAATCCTTGAATAGTTTGTAATTCTTCTCTGGTCGATTTGGGTGAGAAGGAAATAGGACATGTGTTTTCTTAGTATCCCATTTCAATTTTGCTTGACAGTCATTCTTATTCATAGGAATAAACTTATTAAGGTTTACTCCATTTGGAATGACTAGGATATCCTTTAATCCAAGGCTTACTTTCAAATCATTTGATTTCACTATGGTTCGAGACCAAAAAAAACGATAGAAGAATAATATGAACCACTTTGAACTGCTTCTGGCTTTTACGTCACTTCCCATTAAGGAGACTATCAAAGGTTTAGTTCCAGCTAGTCCAGCAACGAAACCTGAAAAGGAATAATGTGCATGAAATACATCGAAGGATTTCCCTTTCATAAACCTACGCAAAGTGAAGATATTCTGGATATATCTTATTAATCCTTTGCCTTTGATTGAATAATATTCAACCTCGACACTGTGTTCCCGAAGTGATTCGCCTTGTGCTTTGGTGATTGGGCTAATTCCTTCTTTCTTATTACCACTAAGTATAAAGAGGATTCTCAATTTAGCTGGGGAATTTACAAATATGTGTTATGCACATAGCATTGTAGTACAGGTGGGCAACTTATCTTTTTACATTCAAGATCATTTCTGGTATTTATTTAAAGGCTTTTAGAGTTGAACATTTCATTAATGTGACTCGCAATAGATTCGCAATAAATCTTTTCAAGGGATTGATTCGAAGGTATTTGAATCCAGCTAGATTCTTGTTGCAGGAAGAAGACATCTGATTTTATAACTCCAACTGTGCCAAAATATATACCTTGCCATTCAATTAAATAAAATCTCCTTCCATCAAAAGCAATGTCTAGAGATAAATGAGGCAAATCAAATTTGTCATAAATTGACTTCGCATAGTTAAATATTCCTTTTGGATATATACAGGCAGATCCGAACGTGTAGTTTTTGTTGCCACTTCCACTTGCTCTGAAATCGTTTTTTCTAACAGGTCTTGAAAAAATGAAATATTTATCTCCAAATATTAATATTTTATAATCATTATTGAGATTTGGGATAAAACTCTGAGAGATAAACTTCTTTCTATGCTTTGATTCTTGTTGGTAGCCCTTGTATTTATACCCTCTAATAAAATCTTTGAATTCATTGTACAGACTCTTTGTTCTATTATGATTTGTAATGGCTCGTAAAAACTGATTAGGATTTCTTGCAAGTCTAACACCTCTACTCATAGCCCCTTGGGAACTTTTAATTACTTGAGGGAAAGTCAAATCTTTCATATTCTGAACCGCTTCTTCTTTTGTGCCATATACTTTTGCATTAATATGAGCATCATTTGAACCAATAAAGTGATTCACTGCAAGCTCCATAAATACTTTATTGTTATTAGCTCTTAAAATGGAATATGAGGGAATGGTGATTACTCCAATTAGCTCTAAATAGTAAATTACATCTTCAATAAAGGATTTGTAATAATAGCCAATATCTTCTGTCGATGTATAAATAACGAAATCTCCTTTTTGAATAGTGCCATTATTTGCAGCTTCTGCAAATGTCATAATGGAAACAGAGAACCCTGCATTCAGGAACTCATTGCGCATTATCTCCAAATCCATTCCAGATCGATAGGGTACTGCATTCCACTTCGAGCCAAATATGCCTTTATAATCTGTAAGTATAAATAGTTTATTCATCGATGGCTAGAAATATTTGGAGAATCTAATGGATGATATCTTCAAACATCTGAATATATTTTTCAGTTACACTTTCAATATTGAATTCTGTTGATTTCAACTTTCGGATATTACTTAAAATTGCCTTTTTTTCTTCTAAGCTCATATCAATAGAATGTTCTAATACTCGAGCTAAGTCCGTTGCTGAGCCACTTCTAAATACTAATCCGTTAGTCCCATCTTCAACATATTCCGTAAATCCTTCTTCATTTGATGTAATTGGTATCAGATCAAAGTTATATGCTCGTAATAGAGGTCCACTTTGTGTTACTTCTCTATAGGGTGCAACGAAGAAATCAGCATCACTAAATAAGTCAGAGAGTTCTTCTTTTGGAATGTATCTTATTTGCAAATTGAGATTTTTATTTGTGCGAATGAGTGAATTATAATCCTTTTCCCAGTTTTCTGCATTTCCAGCTATTGTTACAACAAAGTCATCTCTTTTTTCAGACAATAAATTTACTGCTTCTAGTAATAGGTCTACTCCTTTGTAGAAGAATATCCTGCCAAAAAAAAGAAACCTGACTTTGTCTTCAATCCTGGCTATTTCTATTTTCGGTATTTCAGCGTCAACAACAAATAGCCGAATTACATAACTGGTTTTATCTTTATGATCATTAATGAAATATTTCTCTTGAGAAATAGAGAAAAATTGGAAGCGGGAGTAGAATTTTAATTGTATAAAACGATAGAATCGTTCGCTGAATTTATGTTTACCTTTTTGCCTTTGATGAAGCTTGTAGTCCATTATTGCGATCACGCTACTTTTCTTACCAAAATGTATCCTGCATAGTATAGCGAAGTATGGACTGCCCCAGGCTTCGATATAGAGGACATCTGGGCTAAATGATCTTATTTCGTTTATAGTTGCACGATCAACTTTTATTCCTTTAAGACTTCGCGACCTTCTACCTGTAAAGTCGTTAATAAGTAGTTTAATTTTGTTTTCTGCGCAAAAAGAGATTAATTCTTCTCTGGAATAATTACCGTTGTCTCGATAGGGACATACAAATAGCAATTCTACTCTTTTATTCAGTGATTTGAGTATCTCTCTTTCCCGCACAAAAGAAGCCGAAATAAAGCATAATCTCATATCACCAATTTATTCCATTATAATTTGGATGAACCATAAGTTGATCAATTCTGCAGAAGTCGATAATAACTTTATCATCAGGAATAACTACATCCCTAATAACAGAAGTTTTATTAGGAATAACTATTATCTGGCTCTGAGATACCAATTCATCCACTGTATTGCACAGCAGGGCAGAAATATGAGGTAGTTTTTCTTCTATATAGCTTTTATTCGAACCAATCAATCTTGATAAATGAACATTTTCGTCGTAAATCCGAATTTCCTTTCCTTTTCCTATTAGTTGTTCAATGAGTTCAACAGATGGACTATAGCGTAAGTCATCAGTGCCAGATTTGAACGAGATATTTAAGAATCCAATCTTGCTCTTGTTCATTCCTAATATCATGTTAAGCGCCAATCCTTTATGGGATGAGTTACTCTGCTCAATTGAGTTTAATACCGGGGTTTCCAAGTATTTATCATGCGCAATTGTTTTCAATGCATTAAGGTCTTTTGGCAAGCAAGATCCTCCATATGCAAAACCAGGTTTAAGGTAATAAGGCGAAATATTTAGTTGAGTATCCATGCAAAATACTCTCATTAATTCATGTGAGTCGATGCTAAGGGTCTTGCATATATTTCCAACTTCATTTGCAAAGGTTACTTTTAGAGCATGAAATGAATTATTGACATACTTTATCATTTCTGCTATTTCTATATCTACCAATTCGATTGGTCCGTTTACTTTTGAGTAGATCTCAGAAACTATTTCAAGTGCTTTTCTATTATCACTTCCCAGGACAGTCAATGGAGGATGGTAATAGTCATGAACTGCAGTCCCTTCCCTTAAAAATTCTGGATTTGATACGATAGCGAAATCTTTGTTCCTTACTCTACCAGATGTATCCTCAACTATATTACCTACCTTAATGTTTGTGCCAGGGAGGACTGTTGACCTAATTACTATTATGTGAAACGTTCTCTTTAGTTTAAGTGCTTCACCGATCTGTCGGGCAGTATCAAATATATGGTCAAGATTTAGATGGCCATTGGTGGTAGATGGAGTTCCAACACATATTATACTTATTTCTGAGCGTAATACTGCGTCTTTGTAATCTGTGGTTGCCGAGATTTTTTTTTCTTTAGACTGCTCACTAATAATAACATCAATATCTTTTTCGATTATTGTTGGCTTACCTTGATTAATGAGCTCGATCTTGACCTCATTAATATCTACCCCAATGACCTTATGGCCGTTTTGCGCTAAGCATCCTAAGCTAACACAGCCCACATAACCTAACCCAAAAATACTTATGTCCATAATGTTTTCTATGTTTGATAATGTGACAACCTTATTCTTTATAAATTATTCTAATCAGAACTGAAAGAGGAACCGGGAGGCTGAAAATGGCTTATGATTTTGAGATGTCATGTCTAATTCTTCTTCTTGAGATAAAGAAGAAGTCCCAAATACCTTTCAAAGCAGCAATCCTACCCTTTAGTTCTTTTTGTTTTGAACTTGATAAGATTTGAATTAAAGAAAGAAGTAACCACTTAATCTCTTTTAAAAGATTAAGGATAAAGAACCTTCTAAAATCTTTAGGCTTTATATGTAAATATCTTAAAGTTAGTTTACTTCGGGCATTCCAATAGCTTATATATGGATTTGATTTTCTACCACCTACAGAACCGCTTCCTTTATGCCATAACTTAGCTTTTGGCGTAAATACTGGCTCATAACCCGCTTTTATTGCGCGGAGAATATAATCAGTAGATTCACCATTAAAGTAAAAGTACTCACAATATCTTCCTACATCTTTAAAACATTGTCTTGGTAAAAGCAAAAATACATCATCAATCATATCTCTTTTTTGATATGAATCATACTGCCCATTATCTCTTTCGTTTAAACCTATGTTTTCGAAAATGAGGTATCTGGAATTGATTAGTCTTGAGCCAACTGTTTGCAAGATATTTTTTTCAGAATAATCATAGACTTTACCTGTAACAATGCATTTATCATCAAACCTTTCTGAAGTTGTAATCAATTCACTAATTGATTTATTATCAATTATTGAATCGTTATTCATAATAAGGTAGTAGTCAGGATTATATTCGTAGGCTTTACTAAAGCCAAAGTTAATTCCTCCAACATAGTTGCGATTTTTCTCTATCCTGTATTGTGAGATTCTGGTGTCATCAATCTTGGCAATATGATCCTTAATGTTCTTAAAATCAGTAATATTTGATCCATTGTCAACTACAATTATATGGAAGTTTCTATAGTCGGCATCTAGAATTGAATTTATACATATAATTGTTTCTGATGAATTGTTATAGTTTATAGTAATTACCACAACCTTTTTTAAATCCGAAGTACTCATTGGTTATTAAGTTCTAGTATAAATCTTAGGTGATGAATGGTAACTAATGTACGGTAATCATAAAATCGATCGGAGCAGTATTTAATATTTTGTTAAAGAAATCTTTTCACGTCTATAATGTATGGCGCAATTAAAGTAGGTTTTAGGTATTCAATTTGTATTGAATTTCATTACTCTTCTCGAATGATATTTTAGTTAAGCTCCTTGAAGTGCCAAAGAATAAGCCTGTAAAGACATAGATTTCGATGGATCCTACAGGCCCAATAAACCAAAACCAGTTTGGATAGCTGAAAAGATGAACAATGAAAAACAATACCAGAGACATATTTAGTAAAAGACTGTTTTTTATTAATTCTCTATTTTGGTAATATGAATTGATATTTCTTCTATAATGTTTGATTGAATTAATCAGACGTTTATAAAGTAGAAAATAGAACGGTAAGAATAAGACCAGACCAACAATCCCAAACATAGCTAGGGACGACAATAGGATGTAATCACCTCCCTCTACACCATAACCCTGTTTCGCTTCCTCAGCAGTTGAATACCATTCATTCATATAACCTGTTCCTAACCATAGATTTTCTTTGATTAATTCTGTAGTTTCAGTATGTGCAGTAAGACTTAATCTCTTTTTAGTTGAACCATAAACCTGCGATTCATCAGCAAACACCGTTTCAATACCTGCGAAAACTGCCTTTGTATAATTTGGAAAGATAAGTGCGGAAGCAGTAATTGTGATTATTATCCCAATTATGGCTTTCCAGCTCAACAGAGCTTTCTTTTTAAATAAATAGTGAGAGAGAAACTCTGAAATTATATAAGCAAAAAGGATATAAAAGTAATACCGGCGTGTAAGAGACATGAGATAAATCACAAGCACAGCAACTCCTGCGATAATTATTCTGTTCCTTCTTTTGGAGTAGATCTTCTTTGGAACGAGAATTACAGCAATAATCAGATATAGACCTAAATACAGTATATCTGAACCTGCTAAAGAGATTCTATTGATTTCAATAAATCCTCGACTGAAAGCATTATATTGGACCAGATTAATGCCAGTAAATACGCTAATTAAAAGTAAAATGGTCAATAATGTTGCTATGGATACAAAAAGATTAAGGAATAGGCTGCTTCCTCTGTAAACCACAAAATAATACACTGGTATAATGAGTAGCCAATTAGTAAAATAATGCCTGGTCTTAATCAGTCTTTCTGATAATGAAAGTACAGAATAAGAATCATTCAATACGGTAAACCATAGAATGAAATATACCAGGAACCATATTAGCAAAATCCTTATTACCTTAATAAAATCTCTGTCATTAGATATCCTTGTAAACCCTCTCAGATTGGAAGCAAAGAGAAATAAAAGATATATGGCAACTAACAACACATTTTGTGCAATTCTGATACTGAATCCATAACTTGAGATAATTCCACCAGTATCGGTAATTGCAAAAATCAACAACCAAAACGTGTAATCGACAATCGCTTTCTTTTCTAAGAAGGTTGGGAATGTATTCCCTGATGGAAGTTTATTTTTAACTATCACGTACTATCTTTAAATAGCCTTCCCAGTTACCAATATCTATCCATGACTTCGCGCTCACAGGAAATACTCCGATTTTCCCACCTCTATCTTTAACTTTATCTATAAGATCGGTAATGTGAAAAAATTGATTATCAGGTATTTCCTGTAAAAGCTGCGGCTCCAAAACATACATGCCAGAATTTATCTTAAAGGTTAGCTCTGGTTTTTCATTTAAATCAATTAATACTCCGTTAGGTCCAGTATTTATTGTACCATAGGGGATTGAATAATGCTTTAGTACAGAAACAATAGTGAGTTCGTTCCTTGATGTTTTATGATATTTAAGTATTTCGGAATAGTCTTCTTTAATGATAATGTCACAGTTGGAAATAAAGAAAGTTGATGTAATTCTATTTTTAAGCAGAAATAGGCTTCCAGCAGTACCTAAAGGTTTTTCTTCCTGAAAATAATCTATATGATAATTATCATTTTGTAGTTGATTAAAATAATGGCGGATAGTCTCAGCTTTGTAATTGATGGAAATTAAAAATGAATTGCAGCCAAACTCCACAAACCTGTCCATTATTTCCTCAATAATGGTCTTTTCTCCAATAGGCATTAATGGCTTTGGAATAACATTAGAGATTGGCTTTAGTCTACTACTCTTGCCTCCAGCCATTATAATGACAGGCAAATTAAGATTAGGTTTGATTCGTTTTATGTCAGTGCCAAATACCTCATCCCAGAAATAGAGGTTAGTTAATTCTTTGTTTTCATTTATTACAGGCATGCATTCAATTCTAAATTCCTTCATCGTATTCTTAATGAAAGAATAGGTGCTATTTTCATTAGCAATTATTGTGTTTTTTCTGAGTATTTGATCTATATGTGTATTTAAGGGCAAATTCATTATAATGGCTCGTTGAATATCACCGATACTTAGGATATTGAGAAAACTAGAGCCATCAAAAACAAGCAAAAGTTTTCTGTCAATGGTATCCATTTGTTTCAAAGCGCTCAGTATTGATTCTTTTGTTGAAATCGAAAGGTCTTTGATTCTTCGGGCTAGATCTGAATTCATGGTTAAATCTTCCTTAGGGGATTACCAACGTATTTTCCTTCAATAACAATATCTTTCCTGATCAAAGATGCAGATCCAACTAATACATTTGAACATAATTCGATCCCTTGGTTTATTATTGTACCACTGCCAATAAAACAACATTCACCCACACAGCAGTTTCCGTTTATTTTTGCACCGGTAGAAATGTGTGTATCACAGCCTATTATTACATCATGCTCGACAAGAGCATGATTATTGATTATGCAGTTTTCATTGATCTTCGCACAAGTACTTATTATAGCAAAATGTAGAACTATTGTACCTCTGCGGATTATAGCGTGCTTAGATACATGTGCGAGAGGGGAAATAATTGTAGCAAAAACTCCCCCATTGTCATCAATAAGCCTGAATAGATGATTTCTAAGGCTTGTAATTCCCATGTGACCTACAGTAATTAAAAAATGCACCCCATCATTTATAAGATTGGGAATCTCGTCATCATTTCCAATAATGTCATAGCCAAGTATTTTCTGGCCTATCCTTTCGTTAACATCCAGAATCCCTGCTATTTCGTATTTTCCTTCTAACTCGATTACATCGATACAGGCTTTGCAATGACCACCTCCACCAACTAGGACTAGCTTGGGCTTATTCATATTTTATTACTTGGTAAATTCACCACTCGATCGACCAACCATTCTGAATTTGCCAGATCTCCACATTGACAGTTGCTATACATGGGTAATCTATTAACTAGTTCCCAGACTGGTCTAGTCATAACTCCTTTCTCGTTAGTATCTTTTAGAAATTTGTCCCTTTGTTCTCGATTTGCTAGAATAATAGCATTCAGCCAATAATTAGATTTTGAACTTTTTGGCTCAGAGAAAAAGATAGTCTCTTTTGTTGCAAAAAATTCTCGATAGGAAAGTGCAATTTTCCTTTTAGAAGCAAGAATCTCTGTTAACTTTTCCATTTGAGCTAGGCCAACTGCGGCATTCAAATTGGGCATTCGATAATTGTAACCTATATGATCATGGGCGTATTCCCAAGGATGGGGTATTTTAGCTTGGGTTGTTAAATGTTTTATATGTTTACCCAATTTAACGTCATTTGTAATTAACATCCCGCCACCCCCAGTTGTAATTGTTTTGTTGCCGTTAAAACTAAATATCCCAGCTTTCCCAAAACTGCCGGTATGCCTACCGTTAAAATAGCTACCAATACTTTCTGCCGCATCCTCAACAACTGGAATATTAAACGTATCACAGATATTAACTATTTCTTCAATTCTACAAGGATGTCCAAATGTATGCATTGGGATGCAAGCTGAAATTGGCTTATTAGATGAAAGGTTTATTGGTTGATTATGATTATTTAATTTAACATTGTTCTCAAGCCAAGTTTTTAAGGCATCAGGTGACATACCCATAGTTTCCAGATCTACATCAATAAATACAGGTTTTGCATTAGTGTATGATATGGCGTTTACAGTAGCAATAAATGTAAGTGGTTGTGTAATTACTTCTGAACCAGGAGAAACCCCTACAGCTAATAAACCCAAATGAAGTGCATTTGTACCATTTACTAATGCAATGGCATTATTAACACCTGTATACTTCGCAAACGTTTCTTCAAACTTATCTACGTATTTACCTACCGAACTAACAAAAGTGGAGTCGATACACTCGTCTAGATATTTTTTTTCATTTCCTGTGAATACTGGAGAATGAAGAGGTATGAATCCTTCAGGTTGGTTGTAGAGTTTGCGTATAAAACTAATTACTTCTGTCATTCTCTGATTTAAGTAGCGCGAAGAAATTTCTTTTATAATTTTCTTTATTTAATTCAATGTCAATTAGTTCATTAGTATATTTAATCATTCCATCTACTTTTGAAGTTTCTTCATTTAGAATTTTATTAAGCAAATGCTTCTTAAAAACAGGTTCTAAAACATATTGACGTTCAATGCTATATATGATACTCATATTTGCCATTTTACAGAGTCCCAAAATATCTTCAGTGGAATATGCTCTAAGATGTCCCTCTTTATCGTTAACACCATATTCTCTGTTCTCATACTCTTTCACTTTTTCTATTGGTTGATTAAGAAGCACATAGTCAGAATACTTCCCCGATAGATTGAGTAATTCGACATCTTCTTGTACATGTTCGAGGATATCAGACAGTATTATTATGCTGAAGCAGTTTCCTCCGCTCTCATCTATATATTCTTGAAATGTACCAGCAATAAAATTGATATTTGGATACGTTTCTCGTCCAGATGATATATTCTCTTCTGAAATATCAATACCAGTGCGATCAAATGTATTTTTTGCAAATATCGTGTTAAGTAATACTCCAGTTGCACATCCTATTTCTAGGATAGAATTTACATTCTCAATTTGTAGGTTACTGAAAAAAACATCTTCTAAATATTTTGTTTTCCAGTGCTTTACATCATTTAAATATTTTTCGTATTCTAATCCACTTCGTCCCCTTAGGCTTTGGTAATCAAGGTGATCGTTGTATAAAATTCTGAAAAAATTATCATCCAAAATCATATTACCCTATTTAATACTAAATTTTATAATTTCCATATCTGTATTTATGTTCTAATGAATCACGGAAGAGACCTAAATTTAAGGCTTCAATCATCTCAGTAATGCCATCTTTTACGGAAAAATCTGGTTCGAAACCTAAGCTATTTTGAATTTTTGAAAATGAAACTCGATAATTCCTCGCATCGTTACCATTTGTTCCATACTTAATGTTACTATTAGGAAGGTGATTAAGAATCTCTTCTACAATCATTTTCTTCGTAAAATTATTAATATCACCACCAGCATTAAAAATTTCGAATGCAACTTTCTCCTTATCTGAATTAATTACAGTATCAAGTAAACGCGCAAAATCTCTTACATGGCAGTATGGGCGCCAAGTATTTTCATCATAAACAAGCAACTCTTCACCGAAATACAAATCTCTCACGAACTCAGAAATGGACAAATCAAATCTCATTCTTGGAGATAGGCCGAATGCTGTCGAAAATCTCAAAACCACTCCAGTATAATCAACTTTATTCGCTTTCTGTATCAAGTATTCCTCATTAGCTACTTTCGCTTTTGCATATAGTGACAGTGGATTTAGGGGGAAATTTTCATCCGCTAATTCTCCTTCTTTAATTAATCCATAATTTGAACATGTTGAAATAAAGACTAGTTTATCTAATCCTTTTCCTATAAAATAATCTATGCATTTTTGGATTCCTATTTCGTTGATGAGCTGTGCCTCTTTTGGGTATTTTTTTGTAATTGGATCACCGACAAGTCCTGCAAGTAATATGACATCTGTAATACCAGCCGATGCTTTCTCTAAGATTTTTTCATCATTGATATCACCGTAAAACAACCTATAATTAGAATCTCCAATAAAGCAAGATACCGAAGGCTGATTATTGTAGACAAAATAATCAAGAACTGATACCTTATAACCTTGCTTGAGAAAATGTGATGATACTACACTACCAACATAACCTGCCCCCCCTATTAGTAATATGTTTTTCATTTTGTGAAATAATTAATTATTGGAAAATATCTTACTCTGGTATGGATATGGATGCGATTGAAATACTAGATACCATTAGTCTATTATCAGATTGATTTTAGCACAATCATTAATAGTGTTACTTACATAAGGACATCATTCTCAATGGAATTTTGAATGTTTACTTTTGCTACTTTGTGTATGTTTAATGCTTGTTCAAATATTTCATGCCACTTTTGTATTCTAATTTTCCAATCGAATAATTCCTTGATGATATTTGTATCAACTAACTCTATTTCTCCCTCGCAAATTGCAAATTTCATTGCTTCTAACCATTCACTGTATTTCGATGGAGAAACGATTAGGCCACAATTATTTTCTTTAAGAATTTCACTTGCGAGACCTGCATCTGTTGTAATTACCTGTTTTTCCATTAGCATGGCTATGAAAGTCGACATAGGGCCAGCATTTGTAATACTTGTCATAAAGAATGTATCTGATGCGGTATATAACAGCTTGAGCTTAGTTTTTTCAACATAGCCAGTAAAAGTTACTTTGTCCTCGATTTCGTACTTTTTGACTAATTTATCTAAAAGTTTCATGTATTTCTCAGGTCCTTGCGACGTAAAAATACAGTGAAAACTCATCCCCTTTATTTCTCTAATTATACCTAATATTTTATGAATTTGATATTCAGGTGCTAAACGAGATGAGAACAAGAAGACATGGCCATACTTTGCAATTGATAATTTTTCTTTTGCTTTCTCTTTGGAAATTGTTGACTTCCAATAGGTAAGATCCGCACCCATAGTATTGAAATGAACTTTACAATTGTATTGATTTTGTATTGCAGGGATAAAATCTCTGTGAGCAACCATTAAGCTTTCAACTGGATTCATAAATTGTTTTTGTTGCCATGCTTTAATGTTTTTATGTAAACATTCTATCGGATTTAGCTTAAATGAATATTGACCTAGCAGGATTTTCGCATATAGAAAGTGATTATAATGCACTGCAATCTCCTTTTGAAATCTATCTCGTAGTTTTATTGCAAAAGCGTTTCTACTTGCGGGTAATATTAACAAGTATTCTTTATTTCGTGGTTTGTCTTTAATATACTTCTCCAGGTAGTTTAGCATTTGTGGAGAGTATATAAAATTTGATTTTCGAATACCGCTCCACAATCTCACATATTCAATGGGAAATGATTTAGTGGTAAGGTTATTGTAAAATGTATGAGAATATACCTTTTCAGCTCTCACATCAGGCCTCCAAACTTCCCATTTTATGTTTTGATATTTTCCTATGATTTTTACGCCAAGCTGAAATCCCCAATCTTCTAGCCATACTCCGATTTTCTGCCCGTGATTGTTATACCAAATATGATCAGCTCTCGAGAGCGCATTATTACCTATTTCATATCCAAATTTTGGTGAAAATGTCATTACATAAATAACATGAATACTAGTCTTCATTCCTTTCTTTTTTCATGTATTCAACCGTTTTACTTGGGTTTAGAAGATTAGCAAGAGTAATTAAATCTTTTCTTCCTACCAACTGCATTAATGCCAATACTCCATATACCAAGAATATGTATAATAATGAAAATAAGAGCCACCAAGAATTTCCGATTCTAATGAATATAGGGATTAGAAAATAGCATCCTATTGAGATTAATGAAATAACAGCATAAATGATAAAGTTCCTAGAGTTCATTGTTATACTTCCAATCTTCTTCGAAGTGAAAAAAATTAAAACGTTATTAATAACATTCACTGATAATAATGTTATAGCTAATCCTATTGCACCAAGACCTAGAAATTTAGGGGAAATGAGAAATATAGCCGTTACTATATAGATTACGAATTTGCTGAGCTTTAACCAGAAGTTAAGGTAGAATCTTCCCATTCCGGATATAATATTTCCATAGGGAAGACCTACAATAGATACATATGAAGCGAACAATAATATTTGGAAAGGCACAATGCTATTTTGGTATTTGCTACCAAGAACAAGAGTAATTAAGGGTTGTGAAATAAATACAACCAATACTATACCGGGGAATAACATTGTTGCCAGGAACAATTCAAATTTCCCTATGCGGTCATTCACACTAGCCCAGTTATTCTCTTTAATAAGTTTTGAAAACAATGGGAAGAAAATTGTTCCGATAGAATTGCCTACAATTAGTATCATTCCACCAAGTGAAAAAGCAGCAACGTAATACCCTAATTCTATTGAGTTTGTATAATGATGCAATAGTAACTTATCTGAATATCCAATTAGGCTATTTAAAACTACAATCAGAAAAACCGGTAGAGCAATTTTACAGTATTCTTTTGCCAATGCATAATCAAACTTTGCTTTAGGTAGAGATTTGTATAAGTAATACGCGAAGGGCAGAATAATTAATGTTGAAATAAGGTTCCAGCTAACTAGGCCTATGGCTCTAAATCCCAATAATACTACCCCGATTTTTCCTAATTGGAATAGAACTCCCATTAAGAAATGGGGATAGTTTGCCTTAAATTGCTTTAGCTGAGCGGTAAAGGTGGAATTATTAAAATCCACAAATTTGGTAAAGAAAAGCATCACCATTGAAATAATAACTACGGTTTCATGAATTTTGCTCTCGAATGAATGATTCAGGACCTCCTTTTGAAATAGGAACCAGCCAAATACTACCGTTAGATATAATAACAGTGCTCCTGACTGTAATCTAGTATACGTTGAGACACATTTCCCTAGATCTCTGCCTTCGGAAATCAGTTTTATATGGCTTGTGCCAAATAATCCAGTTATGAAACCAAAGATTGAGACATAGGCTGTTCCAAAGGCAACGGTACCCAGCACTTCTGGGCCGGCGATCCTTGCGACAACAATACCAGATATAATTCCCAATATCCTTAATCCAATATTGGAACCAAACTGTACCAGGAACTTTTGCTTAAGCATGATCTTTTAGGCGAGTATAAAAATCTGCTTGAATTTTTCTTGCGATGAGGTTGATATTGCCTGCAATATGAGGTGTAAGAATGACATTTGGAAGCTTCCACAATTTAGATTTTCTGTTTAACGGTTCTTGATCATATACATCAAGAGCAGCTCCCCTAATTGTATTGTTGGACAAAGCAGATATTAGATCTGCTTCATTTATTATTGGTCCTCTGGAAATATTTATTAGATAGGAATCCTGCCCAATCATTTTGAGCTCACGCTCTGAAATGAGATGCTTGGTTTCATCTCTAAGTGGTAATGAAACAATAATGATATCGGAAGCACCATACATTGCATCCAGGCCCTCAAAAGAATAATGGCTATCAAGTAAAACATCGTTTCTTTGTGTTCTAGAAGCTCCAAACACAGTACAACCTAGCGATTTAAATAGGGAAGCAATCTCTTTCCCATTAGCTCCAAGTCCAATTATCCCAATTTTATATTCAGAAACAGACCTGATACCCTGATCCAGGAACCAAGTCTGCGACCAACTCCTATTTTTTTGAGCAATTATGGCCATTGGAAAATTCCTTACTAATGACAAACAAGTCATAAGAGTGTGTTCAGCAATTAGCTTACTGGCAAGACCTTTGGAAGTTATGATCTTCAGTTTCCTTCCTTGTGAAATAATTGACTGGAAATCAAGATCGCTTATACCAATATAGATAAATTCAAGTGTCTTTGGTAATTTTGCGCCGGGAAGATTTATCGAAAAGCACATTTGGTATTTACCAATTTGATTTGCTAAGTCGGTTGATTTCGAAACAAATTCAAATGTGAACTTGGAGATTAACTCTGAGAATTGATTGTCCAATATCGTTTTCCAGCTCTTTTCAGAGAAGTACTTGTTGGTTTGTATTATCACATTGTGGTTGCCCAATCTAAAATAATTTTCTTTTTAGTTTTGAAAGCCTGCGTAATATGTATCTGTATAAATGTACAGTAAAAATCCTCGGATCATCTAGAAACAGAAAAGCTAATTTCCTATTCCCGCTAATTTCTTTTCTCCAGGTCATGAATGTCATTCCAGATTGTTTTCTGCTTTCAAGAAATGAATCGAAATCCGAAAAGAGATTCACATATTTTATTCCTACTCTAAAACCTTTTTCGATCTTTGGATTTTGATTTGTAGCAATTAGATAATCGCAATAGGGGAAATTCATTCCGCAGTGGTCTGCTTGTGCATTTTGTTGCCAGTATCTGGAATTGATCTCTATAAGTTTTATCCTGTTGTCTTTTTCATCAAATTTGAACTCAGCACTTCCCACACCTTTGTATGAAATAGCTTTAAATAGCTTTGTCCCCAAATAAGCTAAATTACGATCAGAAATACTCTCTACACTTGTTCCAATTCCAAAATTTGCCGGTTTTTGATGAATTTTTCGAAGTGTAAATAGCTGCTTGACCTGTCCGGACGGTGCTATATTTACGCACACCTTAAAATTCTTGCTGTCAGGACTTTTAATTAATTCTTGAATTATTATGGGGACTTTCTTTTGCCTAAATTCTTCTATCTTTTTCTCAAGGTCTTTGTTTTCATAAACTACATATCCCTTTTTAATACTGCTTATTTCCTTTCTCCAGAGGTTAACGTCTCGAGCTTTGATGAATACTGGTAAGGAAATGGATTGGATTTGGTTTTCATAGTCTTCATCATTTTCTATGAAGTATGTCAGAGGGACATCAATATTAGCCTCCTTTGCAAGATGAAATTGGGAATACTTATCCTGGATCTTTAATGTCAGATCTGCACTTGGTAGGTTGGCTAGAAACAGTTCTTTAATTAAAGCACTGTTTTTTGTATAGTAATCCAAGTATAAATCAGAAGCAATAAATAGTACTGGTTTCTTATTTAGTGTGGAACATAATGATTTTAATGCGTCAGAAAACTTATTTGTATCGCTTATGGGATTTGGAAGAATAAGGCCATTTATTTTCTTCGAATAGTAGCCAATTTCCTTTGTAAAACTAATACCATAAACAATTATCCCCATCCTCCTAAGGCTTCTACCAATGCTCAAACCTGTCTCCGAAAGTCCAAATACTACTGCAGGATGCTCATGATTGTACATTGCAGATTTCGATTATGATGCTACAATACTCTCTTTCTCCATATTGGAGTTAAAGATTTATTGGACAACCAAATATTAGTTTCTGGTTTTTTTAATAAACTCGGATGAATTTTATATGCAAATCCGTAGTCCTCAAACAAAGGGTCTGTCATATACCTCTTACCACTTTTTTGACATTGTTCTATTGTAGGCTTTTTGAGCTGTGGTTCTATTTCGTATGGATAATGGTAATGAGGCTTTTTCTTTTTTAGATAGAATTGAGCTAAAGGGCTATCCTGCATTTCATCACATATTGGAACACTAAATCTTTCAAGAGAATCTGGTGTGGCACTTAAATCACCAGACAGGAAGCAGTGCATTTTTGGGGCTAGCTTTACTGAAATTGTAACCGATTGGGCGCCAAATCTTTTTAGAGGGCTCTTTTCAAAACTATTTGAAAACCAATATGCGAAACTGCCTTTCCTGAGGTTTCTGCCTTTAAATTTCCCAAATTGATTGAAAGTGAAGAACAGGTCTGCACCGCTAATTTGTGTCGTATATAATCCGGCTTCTCTCACATATTTAGCTAGTTGTTTTGGAGTATATTCGTACTGGAAAAATTCAGCCTTACTGGCTTTTCTTCCAATACTGCGTTTTATTATTCGTTTGATAGTAGATTTCGTTTTCTGTAAAACTACAACCCAGGACCTTGATGGAGTGGTTACGATTGCTATTCCACCTGGCCGCAAGGCCTTATATGCTTGTTTGAGAGGTAATAGGGGGCCATCTATAAAATGCTCAACAACACCAAAAGATAAATATCCACTCAAGGAGTTTTCTTCATATGGTAAATCAGTAACATCACCCTGAACGAAATTTACATTAAAATCTTTATCAGACTTCCACTTGTTAAGTTTAGCAATGGTTGGACCTATAAAATCAAGTCCCTCAATTTCTACGCCTAATCTTGATAAGTAGAATACCCATCGTCCCATTCCGCAACCAGCCTCAACAACTTTTCCGAAACGTGGTGTATATTTCAGTATCCAGGGTCTTAATCCATAAAAATCCCACTTTCTAATCTCGCTTTCAGGTGTCGTTTGATCCCACCATTCCTCCCATGATTCGATCTCCTGACCCTTATGATCCCGCCTCATCTTTCAGTTAAATGAAGTTAGCTGATTTACGATGAAATCTATTTCATGATTATGCATATCCACATGCAACGGTAGGGTAATGAGCTTTTTAGCTTCATCTTCAATGTACTTACATCCATAGCCAAATGATTTAAAAAGTGGTTGCAGTGTTAAAGGTGTATAATGACTCCCAGTAGCAATTCCTTTGGATTTGAGAAAAACCATTAATTCATCCCGCTCTTCAGCTCTTATTCCAAACATCTGGTAGCAATATTTTTCCGGTTCGTATGGAACAAGAGGTTGAATACCTTTTAGCCCTTCCATAAGCTTGAGGTACTTCCCAATTATCTTTGAACGTCGCCTATTCATAGCAGGAAGTTTTTCTAATTGAATCAGACCAATTGCAGCTGCGAGGTCATTCATGTTATACTTCCAGCCTAAGACATTCAGTTCATAAAACCAATGCATGGCATCCCTATTGGCAGTGGTGTATTCTTGAGCGCTTTTCCAATTGTCTTTATCAATTCCGACCCATCGCATGGCTTTTACATCTTTGAATAGGTCCGGATCATTTGTAACCATCATTCCTCCATCACCGGTAGTCATGAGCTTTTTTTCTTCAAAACTATAACATCCAATATCACCCCAGGTACCTAAAACCTTTCCATTATATTCTGCTCCGGCGGAGTGTGCACAATCTTCTATGACTTTAAGGTTTCTCTGTTTTGCCCATGGCATAAGTTTTTCCATTGGGACCGGATGGCCCGCATAATGCACAGGCATTACAGCAACACATTCCTGATCATATTTTATATCTAAATCCTCGAGACTAATTCCTAGTGTATTTGGATCCGAGTCCACAAATACAGGAGTGAGATTGTTGTGAAGTATGGCTGAGGCAGTAGAGCTAAAAGTAAGTGCTGGGACCAATACTTTCTTACCTTTTGGGAATCCAAATACCCTAAGAGCAAGATGTAGGGCGGCGGTTGCTGAGTTTAGGCCAATGGCTAATTCAGCGTCCACAAATTTTGACCATTTTTCTTCGAATTCACCAACAAGTGGCCCGAGACCGATCCATGAGCGATCAAAGGCTTCTTTAATTTTATCCAATTCTTCCTCGCCAAGGGAGGGTTTGAAGAGTCTTATGTTCATAGTGAAATTACTCTAATTGATGGGATTGAATGTTGAATGTTAAATGAACTTATAATCTATTACTGTTATTTTGGATAAGGTCTTTTAATGTTAGATTGTTGTTGTCTTTTTCTGATAATATAGGTTCAGTTACTGGCCATTTAATTCCCAAATCAGGATCATTCCAGATTAATCCTCCTTCATGCTTAGGATTATAGTAATTATCCACTTTATATACAACCTCACTAATTTCTGTTAGAGTACAAAACCCATGTGCAAAGCCGTTAGGGATTAGGATCATCTTCTTGTTTGCTGCACTTAACTCGATACTATCCCATCGTCCGAAGGACTTTGAATCACTTCTCAAATCCACAAATACATCCAATATTGCCCCATTCACACATCGTACAAGTTTAGTTTCGGCGAAAGGCGAAAACTGGAAATGAAGACCGCGTATAATCCCTTTGCGCTCTGATCTGGAATGATTCTCCTGGACCCAGGTACGGTCAATGCCATTTTTCTTAAATAGATCTACATCATAAGTGCGCATGAAAAAACCTCTGGGATCTGTATGAGGAAGAGGGGTAATTTCAAATACTCCTTTAAATAGTCTTTCTTTTATTTCCACCGCTTTGAAAATTCCTTGATTTGTTTGTGAGTCAATCTGTATACATCCTGGTGCTGATAATTCAGATACCATTCTGCCGTTAATCTTGAAATTTCCTCAAAACCTAAAACAGGTTGCCATTCGAGTTCTTTTGTGGCCTTGGTGATATCTAAGGCTAGCAGAGTTGCTTCGTGCTTATTTTTATTATGATCAAAATCTATTTCCCCTGCACGATAATGCTTTATGAATTCCTGTACAATCTCAAAAACAGAATGTTGATTCTCTATTGGTGGTCCAAAATTCCAGGCTCCACTAAATTTTTCTGGTTCTTTATATAATCTCATTGCTAAAAGCAAATACCCACCTAGTGGATCAAGTACATGCTGCCATGGCCTGATTGCTTTTGGATTTCTGAGGTAAACACTGCTTCCATTTTCGAATGAACGAACGCAATCTGGGATAATTCTGTTTTCTGACCAATCTCCTCCACCAATAACATTACCAGCCCTAGCGGAGGCTATCCCACAAGTATTATCTGATCCGAAAAAAGAACTTCTGTAAGCATTAATTACAAGCTCAGATGCCCCCTTGCTTGAGGAGTAGGGATCAAACCCACCCATCGGATCAGATTCTTCATATGCCCTTCCGGTTTCGTTGTTTTGATAACATTTATCAGAAGTTACCAAAACTGCTGATCGAACACTTTCTGTGAGTCTAATCGTTTCAAGAATATTTGCGGTTCCGAGGATATTCGTCTCATAGGTATATAAAGGATTATCGTAGCTCTCTAAGACCAGAGCCTGAGCTGCAAGGTGAAAAACGATATCTGGTTCTTCTTCCTGAAATATTTCTTTGATTTTGGATATATCTCTGACATCTTCCCTATAATCAAATATTTTATCCTCTATGCCAGATAAAACAAAAATATCCCTTTGAGTTTTGGGAGCTAAGGCTACACCTATGACTTCAGCTCCAAGTTGATTCAACCAGATTGTCAGCCATGCGCCTTTGAACCCTGTGTGGCCAGTAATTAGTACTTTTTTATTTTTGTAAAAATTTAGAAAAGAGCTCATTAAACTGGATAAAGTAAAGGTATTATAGAATTAATCGATCAAATGTGAGAAATCTCTGTAAGTCTGGTATGTGCTAAATTAACGGTTGTAGATTACCATATCTTCCAGGGAGGATTTTCCTTCCACAATTCATTCAAAAATTGGTAATCCCGATATGTATCCATGCACTGCCAGAATTTATCATGCTTGAAAAACGATAATTGTTTTAGCTCGACCAACTTATCCATCGGTTTTTTCTCCAAATCAGCATTTGGATCATTGGGTATTAAATCAAGGAATTCTCTTTTAAAAACAAAATAACCACCATTAATTGGACTTCCTGTTTTGGTATCTTGCTGTTTCTCTTTAAACCTCAATACCTTATCGTTCTTTACGTTGAGATCGCCAAATCTGCTTGGCGGAAAAACCCCTGTAACCGTTGCGATTGTATTTGTATTGCTGTGAAAATTTACAAGCTTTTCAATGTTAACATCACTGACTGCATCTCCATATGTTAGCATGAAATGGTCATCCTTCACATATCGGGCGGCAAGTTTAGTTCTAAAACCAGTCATTGATTCATCGCCCGTTTCTACCAGAGTTATCTTCCAATCGTCCTCTATTTTTCCGCTATGGAATTCAATGTTGCCTCCGTTCAACAGGTCAATAGTAAAATCAGAATTATACTTGTAATAGTTTATAAAGTAGTCCCTAATTACATCCCCTTTATAGCCTAAAGCTAAAATGAACTCCTTGTATCCATAAAATGAATAGTGTTTCATGATATGCCATAATATGGGTTTACCACCAATTTCCACCATAGGTTTTGGTTTATACTCAGTTTCTTCACGAAGACGTGTTCCCATTCCCCCGCAGAGTATAATAGTTTTCATCATGAATCCGCTTCTTTTGTATAATAGTTGGAGTAATTATAATAGCCATAATTATACCCTTTATTGTAACCGTAGTAGTAGTTATAACCAAGGGTTCTGGAGGCTTTTATATCATTTATAAGTAAGCCCAGGTTTTGAAGTTTCTTTTCACTGCTCATTTGATTAGCGATGTTTATTACATCCTTCCGGCTATAATTCTGCCGAACCACGTAAAGTGTAATATCAGAATAATCAGCCAGAGTTAGTGAATCTGAAACTATTGCCACAGGAGGTGTATCGAGAATGATATAATCGTACTTATCTTTCAGCTTCAGTATCAGATCTTTCATCTCTCTCGTGTCCAATAGTTCAGCTGGATTTGGAGGAATTGGTCCTGAAGGGAGTAGTTCAAGATTCGGAATATAGGTTTTGATTACACAGTCCTGAAATGTTTTTTCTCGTATTAAAAATGTTGAGAGACCATCAGTATTCTTCGTCTGAAAGATCTTATGCAATGAAGGTTTCCTTAGATCGCAATCAATTAATAACACCTTTTTGTTGTTCAAAGCCTGAATTATAGCCAGATTAGTAGCTGTAAAGGTTTTACCTTCTCTACTTACGCCGGAGGTCACCATGATCACATTTTGATTTTCCTGTCTTAGCATAAAATGGAGGTTTGTTCTAATGCGACGAAGTGATTCTATGAAAGGTGAATTGAGATTCTCATCTGCTTTCAAACTTCCTCCTTTAAGGGAGTGACCGATAACTCCCAGAATAGGAATATTTGTATGATTGGTTATATCTTCTCTCTCTCGAATTCGATTATCCAATAAATTCCTTAATAGCAGAATAACCACAGGGAATAGAAGCCCAAGAAGAATAGATACCAATGTAATCATTCTCTTATTACTACCGACTCCTACTAAGTGATCATTTCTGGCCTGATCAAGAATTCGAACGTTCGTAATAGTTGATGCCTTCTGAATTCCCGCCTCAGCTCTTTTTTGCAAAAGGAAGGTGTAAAATTGATTATAGAGGTCGTATTTACGTTTTATGTTCAACAATTGCTGTTCATTTACAGGCAGGTTACTAAGTTGATATAGAATGCCTTCTTCTTCGGTCTTTATTTGTTCGAGTGTTAGGCGATTATTTTCGATCAAACCATTTACAATTTCTACAATTCTAATCCGGGCACTACTGATCCGTTCATTGATCCTTTCAATGCCAGGATTGTTTTGATTTACGCTTAATTCTAATGATTCACGTTCTTTGTATAATTCCTGAAGGTCCTTGACCGCTGCAATAAGAAGTTGATCCCTTTCATCGACCAATGTTGGAGCAATGATAGTTTGAGGATCGTTGCGTTGTTCTATGTATGAAATCAAATATTTATAATAATCAGCCATTAGTTCTAAAGATGTTCTTTGCTCAGTGAAAGACTTCAGTCGTTCATAGGCCATTTCTCCTTCCCGGCTAAGGTTGATTACATTATTAGATAGTCGGAATGTTAGCAGTTGTGACTCGGCGCGTTTGAGCGAGTCAAGAATGATAACGATCTGGTCATCTATAAAAGTAAAAGTGTTGTCAGCAATGGTTTGCTTTCTTTCCAATTCGGATAGTATATAGATTTGACTCAAGGTATTTAGAAATTCAACCTCTCTTTCACCTACTGGTCCAATGGAACGGAGAGTAATTGTGGAGCCTGTCTCTTCATCGTATTCAACCGAAAGTTTCCCCTTATATCTTCTACTTAATACTACAGGATCATTAACTATAAAACTATAAGTAAGATGCCCTGATTCTCTGACTAGTGTTGTCGCAAACTTCCAGCCTTTGATATCCACTGCTATGCCGAGTGGAAGGATGGTATCAATGGATTCTTCCTTATATAGACGGTATTTAGTTTGATCAATATAGTCGATATACCATTCCTGGTTTTTAAACCAGTCTACAGTATCACTAAGTACTGCAATCCGGAATCTTTGACCTTCAAAAAGAGGTCTGACTCTGATTCTTCCATGAGCTGTCCAAAATATATCCTGTTCAAGACTGTCAACAGCTCGCTTTATAGTAGCAAAAGAAGTTAGTTTTGCGGTTTCATTTGCTAGGTCAGCCTGTCGTATCCAGTAACGTACTGCGCGAAGCTGATTTATCATGTCCTGAGAACTCTCTTCCTGCTCTATGATTAATTTTGCTGTTGCTTGATACTGCGGAATCGTGTAGCGGACTTTTAGGAACGCCACACTCAATGCAATCCCTAGCGTAATAAGAAACCAATACCAATTTCCGAGAAAAAGGAAAAAGTATTTGCGCCAGTTGATTTGATTCTCTTCCTGGAAGTCAAGAGAACCAGGGAATCCATATGAGTCTGGAGGATATCCGGGTGGGGTTGTATGTGAATTCTGATTCATGTAAACTATTCGTTATTGCTACCGGTTAGTGTT
>CAZURA010000067.1:0-27936 GCA_964622985.1 uncultured Bacteroides sp.
AGAACCAGGCACTGAGAACCAGGCACTGAGAACCAGGCACTGAGAACCAGGCACTGAGAACCAGGCACTAGGCACTTCCCAGTGTGGCTACCATCACTGCTTTGATCGTGTGCATGCGGTTTTCTGCCTCGTCGAAAACAATGGAGTGCTCGGATTCGAATACATCCTCAGTTACTTCCATGGCATCTAATCCGAATTTCTGGAAAATCTCTTCCCCTACTTTGGTTTCCCGGTTGTGGAAGGCAGGAAGGCAGTGCAGGAATTTGACCTTTGGATTACCAGTCAGATCAATCACCTCCTCATTTACCTGATAAGGCTTCAACAACGCAATTCGTTCGTTCCACACTTCCTGAGGTTCACCCATGGAAACCCAGACATCTGTGTAGAGAAAATCTGCATCCTTAACAGCCTCTTCAACGTTGTCAGTGATGGTAATTTTCGCTCCGGTTTCAGCCGCAATTTCCTGACATGTATGCACTAGCGCTTCCTCAGGTTGCACAGAGGAAGGTGCAGCTGCTCGGAAATCCATTCCTACCTTAGCAGCACCTACCATCAATGAATTACCCACATTGTTCCTCGCATCACCCAGGTAACAAAACTTCATCTGATTCAGAGGCTTATCGCAGTGCTCCATCATGGTCATGAAGTCAGCCAATACCTGAGTCGGATGGTACTCATCGGTGAGTCCGTTCCAAACTGGAACCCCTGCATTTTCAGCCAACTCTTCCACAATGGACTGACCAAATCCCCTGTACTCAATTCCGTCATACATACGACCCAAAACCCTCGCAGTATCCTTCATGGATTCCTTATGTCCAATTTGTGATCCAGAGGGTCCCAGATAGGTTACACCCGCACCCTGGTCATAAGCAGCCACTTCGAAAGCACACCTTGTACGAGTGGATGTTTTTTCGAAGATCAACGCAATATTTTTTCCTTTTAAATGCTGCTCCTCTTCTTCATCCTGCTTAGCTTTTTTCAGGGAAAAACTGAGATCCAGCAAGAAGCTAATCTCCTCAGGAGTGTAGTCAAGAAGCGTTAAAAAATGACGGTTTTTTAATTTAGAAGCCATTGAAGATTCAATTAATAATTGGACTCACAAATAGTATAAGGTCTCTCAAATGTGTAGTGATCTCAAATCAATGAGAATTGACAAAATTAGTATAAAATGTTACTTATCATATTCCATGGTAATCTTTGTACCGTAACTTCGATCCTCCAGCTTAAAGGCTTCTGTGATCACACTTTTTTCACCCCCATTCTTAATGAATTGTAAGCAAGCCCTGATCTTCGGGGCCATATCACCTTCGCCGAACATTCCTTGTTCTAAATAAGAGAGGGTATCGGAATAGTTCAGAAACTCTCTGGCTTCCTGTTGTGGGGAATTGTAGTTGATATATACATAAGGTACATCGGTAAGGATGTAGAACTCATTGGCTCCGATCCTTGCGCCCAGCAATGCCGATGCAAGATCCTTATCAATCACCGACTCTGAGGGTCTAATCCTGCCTTCTGAATCTCTATACACCGGCACACCTCCACCTCCGGAAGCGACAACAATGGCACCTTGATTGGCCAATGTCTCAACCACTTTCTCATTAATGATACCTATCGGTGTTGGAGAAGGAACAACCCTTCTGTATCCCCCTACCCTCTTTTTATCCTCTTTAAAGATCCATCTCTTCTCAGCGGCAATACGGTCCGCTTCTTCCTTACTGTATATTTTCCCCACCCGCTTGGAGGGTCTGTTGAATGCAGGATCATCCTCATTAACAAGAGCCATGGTAACCAGCGTGACTACCTCCCGTTCTATTCCGTGTTTATGCAGGACGTTTCTGAGCATCCGCTCAATCATATAGCCAATCCCTCCCTGAGAATCTGCCACACAGATATCAAGTGGCATTTGAGGTATACCGTAGTTCTCCTCCCCGGCATCATTCCGCATGAGGATGTTTCCCACTTGTGGACCATTTCCATGTGTTATAACGAGGTTATACCCTTCCTTGATCAGAAACACCAGGTTTTCCAACGTACTGGTGGTATTCTGCTCCTGCTCATCAATGGTACCCTGCTGGTTATCGCGCAAAAGCGCATTTCCTCCAAGTGCAACTACAGCCAGCTTCTTCATAATTTTCAGTTGAATCCTGCGAGCGCATCCCCGAAGTTCTACTTCGGGGTTAGCGAGCACAATTAAAAATAATAATAAAAGGATCGAAGGTTCCTCGGAGCAAAGCTCCGAGGAGCTTCAATGATCGCTTTTGCAAATCTAAATATTTCCCAGGCCTCTGAATAAGAGAATAACAGATTATATAACATGGTGCCTGTCTGTGACAGCTGCATCCCATTATAGATATCTCATTTTATGAAAGGTTTGGCAACATCAAATAAAGTGGATAATATTTCCTATTTTTAAAGAAATTTATTACCCTTCATTGTGTCATTGAAGCGCCTACTTTTCAATACTCTTTTAATTGCCCTGTTTTTGGCTAGTTGTAGCCGTTCTCGCAGACTTCCAGAGACATTGGAAGCGCATTATGTAAAGTACAACATAGACTACTTGGAAGACAGGGCCGGGGATATTCCTACTCGCATTTTGCCTGCATCCATGGATGCATTTTATACTAAATATTATGCACTCAGCAGAATAGAAGGATTCTTCAATCAATTCTCCCTGATTCAGATCGCCGATTTGCGACAAAGAAAGGTAACCACAATGCTTAATTTTTTTGGGAATAAGGTCTATTATGTGGGCAGAAATGGGGAGCCTGCTGCAGCCATAGTGGAACCTGATCAGATGGAATGCAAATTTACTGGTGAAACAGCGGTCATCGGAGGTTTACATTCAGAGAGGATTTCTGTGGATACAGGGGATGAACAATACAGCATCTACTGTACTAAGGATTTCTCGGTCCGCCGTCCCAACATCAGCACACCATATCACTCCATAGATTATCCATTATCGGATTTCAGGGTGCAGTTAAGTCTACTTAAAATGCACCTCTCCTGCACTGAATTTGAAACAAAAATCATTGAATCTGACATCTTTATCATTCCAGAAGACTACCGTCTGGTTTCCAGAGTTGCCATGGAGGAGATTATTAACAGCCTGTTTGTAAAAGAATAGTAGTGCAAACTCCGTTATTACTACCTTAGAACGAATAATCGAATACGTTGTAATGGCCAAGAAAAAGAAGAAGAAGCCCTTGGTTCGCTTTCTGGGGGGAGTGGTGATATTTTTTAAAGATGACCGGTTACGCTACGCTTTGGGGATCGTCTTCTTGCTGGCATCCCTTTTTCTAATCCTTTCATTTATCTCATATCTGATCCACTGGAGAACTGACCAGGATTTTGAGTGGGCCAAAGTCTTTTCGGGTCCTGAAATTCAAGTGAAGAATGCAGGAGGAAAAATGGGAGCATGGCTTGGGAACCTTTTCATAAACCGATGGTTCGGACTGGCCAGCTTTCTCTTTCCCGTTATACTGATCATCTGGGCAATGGCTCTTTACAAGATCAGAGTATTTACTACCTGGAAGGCCGTTAGAAATTGCCTGATCCTGATCATATTGCTCTCAGTCACTCTGGGCTTATTGTTTGGGAATGCAGATGGGAGTCTGGGTAGCGGACCGGGAGGACAACATGGATTCTTCCTGAGTAAATGGCTGTTGGCCAGCCTGGGCTATGTGGGTTCTATCTTTTTACTTGTCATCTTCTATGCGGCAATGATCCTGTTTTCAACCCACTTTCTTAGCTGGATCAAGGTTCAAAAAAATCCATTCACCTTCCTGAAAACAAGTTTACAGAAGGGTGAAACAGATGGGGACTCGTCGGACGATAGTCTCCCAAATGTGGAGGGCGAAAATGATACTCCAAAGGATCTTTCAGAAGAAATAGGTGAGGCTGAGCCATTTGTCGTATCATCGCGACCGGATGCAGATCCGGCAAGTGAAGCAGGTGAATCTCGCCCAGCCTCGGAAGATCTAAAGAACGGACCCGCTGAAACCGGTGTAGGTGAAAAAAAGGATGATGTGGAAATGACCATCGAAGATGCATCCCAGATTAATCCGGATGACATAAACCCTGATGATGGTGCATTGGTAGAATTTGATCCCACACTTGACCTGCCAAAATATCAATATCCGCCGCTGAGCCTGTTAATGGACTATGACCAGGGAGACACAACGGTGACCAATGAGGAGCTTATATCCAATAAGAACCGAATTGTGGAGACCCTGGGTAACTACAACATTAAGATCGATAAGATTAAAGCAACCATCGGGCCCACCGTCACCCTGTATGAGATTGTTCCTGCACCGGGTATCCGCATCTCTAAAATCAAAAGCCTGGAAGACGACATTGCTCTCAGCCTCTCTGCCCTGGGTATCAGGATTATAGCCCCAATACCAGGTAAAGGCACTATTGGAATTGAGGTCCCGAACCAAAATCCACGGATCGTATCAATGAAATCGATCCTTGCATCGAAACGATTCCAGGAAGCTGAAATGGAACTGGCCATAGCACTGGGAAAAACCATATCCAACGAAACATTTGTTTTTGACCTTACAAAAATGCCACACCTCCTGGTAGCCGGAGCAACAGGTCAGGGAAAGTCGGTAGGTCTTAACACCATCATTGCATCGCTCTTATATAAAAAGCATCCGGCACAACTCAAGTTTGTAATGATTGATCCGAAAAAGGTGGAGCTTTCATTGTACAGCAAAATTGAAAGGCATTACCTGGCCAAGCTGCCCGAGTCGGAAGAGGCTATAATTACAGATACACAGCAGGTAATACACACTCTCAACAGCCTTTGTGGGGAGATGGATGACAGGTACAACCTGTTAAAGAGTGCACAGGTACGCAACATTAAGGAGTATAATAATAAGTTCATTAATCGGAAACTCAATCCCAATAAAGGCCACCGGTTTTTACCATTTATTGTTATGGTGATAGATGAATTTGCCGATCTGATCATGACTGCTGGCAGGGAGATTGAACATCCCATATCCCGGCTTGCTCAACTGGCCAGAGCTATTGGTATTCATTTAATTATAGCTACTCAGCGGCCGACAACAAACATCATCACTGGTGTGATTAAAGCCAACTTCCCAGCCAGAATAGCTTTCAGGGTGACCTCAATGATCGATTCAAGAACCATTCTGGATGGACCAGGTGCTGATCAACTGATTGGACGGGGCGATATGCTGTTTCTGAGTGGAAGTGAACCGATCCGGCTACAGTGTGCATTCATCGATGGTCCTGAAATCGAAGAAGTCACAGATTTCATTGGAGAGCAGAGAGGTTATCCATCAGCCTTGATGCTGAATCCAGTGGAGGAAGAAGGCGGAAATGGTCCTGATGTGGACCTTGATAAACGGGATGATAAGTTTGAAGACGCGGCCAGGCTTGTGGTTCAGCATCAGCAAGGATCCACCTCTCTGATACAGCGGAAACTCTCACTGGGGTACAACCGGGCAGGCAGAATTGTGGACCAACTGGAAGCTGCGGGTATCCTGGGTCCCTTTGAAGGGAGCAAAGCCAGGCAGGTATTGGTGCAGGATGAATTCAGTTTGGTACAGATTTTGAGTAACCTATCCTAAAAAAGGAGTGAACCATGTATCACAACAGAACAACACTGTTTCTTTCTATATTGATTCTGTTCAATATTTCAACTGCAGCTCAACAGGATAGAAGGGCAGACAGATATTTGCAGGCCGTTTCAGCTCAATTCGATTTGAATGAGGGTTACCTCATCAAGATGGATTATAAACGGGAGGATCTCATGCGAGAAACCTATGCAGAAGGCGAAGGAACCATTTGGATGAAAGGACTCAAATATAAAATTGTGGTGGATGAGTATACGGTCTATTATGATGGACATAAGCTCTATTCTCAGAATAGAGAAAATGAGGAGGTATATGTGAGTGTTCCGGATCCCGACCAGCCAGGATACCTGCAGGCTGTACCTATCAAAATCATCAAGTCATATGAACAGGATTTCAAATACCAGTTCATTGGTAATACGCTGTTCAACGGCAAGGAGCACGTTGAAATTCGACTCTATCCCATGGATCTGACAGGTCCCTACTCTATGTTAAAAATGTTTATTCACCCGACAACACTCAAACTGGAAGGTATTCAACTGAAACATAAGGAGGGAATCCAGTACACCATGATCCTATCAGAAATTCAAGGAAATCAAAAGCTTGAAGAGAGTATGTTCGTCTTTGATGCGCTAGCTTTTCCCAATACAGAG
This sequence comes from uncultured Bacteroides sp., assembly GCA_964622985.1. Taxonomy (GTDB): domain Bacteria; phylum Bacteroidota; class Bacteroidia; order Bacteroidales. The sequence continues at coordinate 6,254 of CAZURA010000067.1, forward strand.
ATAATTGAGCTCATCGAGTAACGCCTCGGTAAAATCACATCAAATCTATTCGGGATACTCTATCCTTGAATGGTATATGTTGGACAACCTGTTTTTGAATATCTCCTTGACAGTAGTAATCTGTGCAAAGGTTAAATCCACATCTGAAAACTGATCCTCTTTTGCCTGGTGTGCCACAATGTTCTCAACCAGTTCGGAAATGGATTCCGGAGTATAGCTCTTTAAAGTCCTGGAAGCTGCTTCCACTGAATCGGCCATCATAAGAATAGCATTCTCTTTATAGTGTGGTTTAGGACCCGGATAGGTAAATTCATTGATATCGACATGTTCCTCTGGATTGGCATTAATGAAAGATCTGTAAAAATATTGCACAGTACTGGTTCCGTGATGTGTCAGTATGAAATCCAATATCTTTTCAGGCAGGTTGAACTTCTTCCCTATCTCCAGTCCCTGATTCACATGATCGATGATCACTTTAGCACTGGAACGGAAATCCAGGTCGTTATGGGGATTTGAACCCTCATGTTGGTTTTCAATAAAGTATTGTGGGTTCTCCATCTTACCAATGTCATGGTACATGGCACCCGCCCTTACCAGCAATGAATTCCCCCCCACTTTCAGAATAGCCTCTTCGGCCAGGTTGGCCACTTGCATGGAGTGCTGAAACGTACCAGGGGCTTTTTCAGCCAGCTTTCTTAACAGAGGCTGGTTGGTATCTGAAAGCTCAAAAAGGGTAGCGTCTGAAAGAAAGCCAAAGATCCTCTCAAAGAGAAATACCAGAGGAAATACAGTTAGAACCAACAATCCATTGCCAGCCATCCACAAGACATTGATCCAGTTAATCTGAGACAGATCTCCCTCCTGCATGATGGAGACCAGAATATATATCAAAGCATATGATGCAAATACGAAGGTAGCAGTATAGAATAGTATTCCTCTTTTATAAAAGGAACGCATACTGAATACACCCACCAATCCAGCCAGGAAATTCATCAGCACAAACTGGTAACTGTTGGGTACCCAGAAACCTGCCAGAAGTAGAGTAATCATATGCACAAACAATGCATACCTGATGTCAAAAAATGTCTTGAGAAATATAGGAATAATCACAAATGGAATCACGTAGACACTCACTGCATCGTTGGTAGATGCTGCCCTGGTAAGACCAACCATAACTACAATTAGTCCCAGTGTGAAAAATGTTTGCTTTCGGCTTATCAGAATATCCTTTTTGAAATAATAAATAAACCAGAAAAGAGCCAGGAAGATCAGTGTGATCAACAGGAATTGACCCAGATATACCACCAAATAGTTCTTCCCCACATTGGGATTGGACTCATACTCGCGACGGAGCGACTCTATGATCAGGAAATTGGATCCAGACACAAGCTCCCCCCTGGCAATAATCCGCTGTCCGGCCTGTACCATGCCTTGTGTCAGCGTTAACTCTTCCAAACTGGCTAATTGTACTTTTGAGGTCATCTCCTCATCATACAGCACATTGGGGCGCAGATAATCGTTCAGATTCATCCTGTTCAAAATAGCCAGTGATCCTGGATTAATCCGCTGTAATTCGGCAATCAGATGTTCATATGCTGTCCGTTGGGAGTAAAACTTCAAGAAACGATTCTCTTCAGCGAGATTATTTCGCATTACCATCACCGATAGCTGCTGAAGATCCTTGCCCTCTAAAATGGGATGAGGTTCAATCACGCCAGTGAAATAGATATCATTCAGGATATCGGCAATCATATGACCGGTAAAGGTCCATGCATCCGAGACATAGGACCCAATCCCAATGGATGAAACGATGTTGCTGTAATCGTTGCTCAAAGCCGAAACCATGTTGGCTCCAATCAATGAGTCATGAAAGAAATGGAGTTTTGCATGGTTCTCCAGGCTATCCCGCTCTCTCTGAACCTGCTGTTCTGGTTTGTATACAGGAAAATCAAAAGGTGCAACAAGGGTTTCGTGCATCCATGGCTTATTTTTTGAATACTCGTAACGAAATTTCCCTTCCCTCGGAAACATGAAATATACGGCAAGTATGCTGACAATGTAAAGGAGAACGATCTGGATGGTTTTCCAGAACCTGACAATGCCTTTAATCCAATTCATGGGGCGAAATTAGAATATCTTTTCCAACTTTTAACCTATACTTTGGAATTTTGTTCAATGATTCCCAACTTGCGTATCACAACATCACTCCTCTTCAACCTATGAATAAAGGGATATCACTACAGGGTTTTGTACCCATACGAAAGGAGCCCTCAGAGGCATCTGAAATGGTTTCACAAGTTCTATTCGGGGAAATGTTCCAGATTATGGAACATAATGGAATCTGGCTTCAAATTTCGCTCGATTTTGACGGATCTGAAGGCTGGATAGAGAAATCCAGTATTCAACCGATAAAAGTTGAAAATGGGGCTGAAAATGAATCTCAGAACCAATTTAGGATAGTATCAGCTCCGTCGACCCTGGTTCAGGACAGAAAACAGGGGAACCAGCTTAGGCTCCCAGCAGGATCCATTTGGTCTGAAACAACCGGAAAGAGCATTACCATATTAGGGAAAGCATACAATATTTCATCCCAGGAGGATTGGATCGTGCCCGATCAAACATTGGATCCTGAATCCATAGGTAAACAATGGCTTTCCATTCCACATCTGAAAGGTGGCAGATGTGGTTTCGGGTTTGATTCTTCAGGGCTGGTGCAGACCATATGCAGGATGATGGGCCTTTCCCTGCCGAGGGATTGTCGCAAGCAGTCAGAATTGGGCCGGGTTCTCAACTTCTTACATGAAATGAAGAAAAGTGATCTTGCCTTTTTTGACAACGAGGAGGGAGAAATAACTCATGTGGGTATGGTGATGGATGGAGGAAGAATACTCCATGTGCATGACCGGGTAAGAATTGACAAGCTGGACCAACAAGGCATATACTGTGCAGAACGAGAGGCTTACACCCACAAGCTGAGGGTTGTGAAGAGGGTGATCGGTGATCGGTGATGGGAGTTAAAACTGTAAAAGTGTAATAGTGCAAAAGTGTAAATGTGATGAGTAGGAAAGAGAAATATACGTATGATTATCCGAGGCCTATGGTCACATCGGATGTAGCTGTATTGCGACTTGAGGAGGTGCCAGAGATACTGCTAGTGCAGCGAAAACACCCTCCATTTGAAGATGAATGGGCACTTCCCGGTGGATTTTTGGAGATGGATGAAACTCTTGAAGAGGCAGCCAGGAGAGAGCTTGAGGAAGAGACAGGTATTAAAGCCGGAGAATTGATCCGCTTTGACACCTATGACCGGCCAGACCGCGATCCACGCGGGCGTACCATTACCCAGGTATTTGTAGCTGTATGGAAAGAATCTATGGGAGAACCCAAGGCCAGTAGCGATGCCAAGGCGTTAGCCTGGTATAGCCTCACAGAGTTGCCTGCACTCGCATTCGATCATCACCTGATTATCCGGGATGTGATCAATATGATCCGCACCTCTGAATAGCAGGTCAGTAAAATCCTTGCAATAGAATCAGATACCAGCTAGATGATCATTCCAGCGCCCACAGTGTTGTTTGTTCCTTCATCAATAATGATGACACTGCCGGTGATGTGGTTTTCTTTATAGGAATCGTAGAATATGGCTTTGGAGGTTTTGATCCTAATCCTGGCAATCTCATTCAGAGCGACAGATTTATCCTCTATATTCTGCTCCAGGTTATTGATATTTACCTTGTATTCCACTTCACGGATAATACCCCTGAGCTCTGAGGTGGTGTGCCGGATGATATACTTGCCTCCCAGCATCATCGGTTTTTCATTGAGCCAACATATCATCAGATCGATATCCTGGCCAATATTGGGTTGCTGGTCAGCAGGAACGATCATATCTCCCCTGCTAATATCCACATCGTGGGCGAGACGAAAAGTTACAGACTGGGGAGGGAATGCCTCCTCCAATTCACCGGTCATCGTATCTATGGATTCCAGTGTAGTCTCAATTCCTCCTGGAAGAACAGCTACCTTTTCACCCGGCTTCCAAACCCCTCCGGCAATACGACCCGCATATCCCCTGTAATCGTGGTACTCCTGACGCTGTGGCCGGATTACATACTGGACAGGAAAACGCCTGTTTTCAAAATCGGCATCGCTCCTGATATCAATGGTTTCCAGCATTTCAAGAAGAGTCGGCCCGTTATACCAATCCATCTTAGTACTCTCATCCACCACATTATCCCCTTTTAACGCACTGATAGGAATAAATCTGACATCACTAATATTAAGAGTCTCCTTGAAGGGATTAAACTGTTCCCTGATATCGTTAAAAGCTTGTTCACTGTAATCCACCAAATCCATTTTATTTATACAGATCAGAATATGGGGGATTCCCAATAGTGAAGCTATGAAGGAGTGTCTGATGGTCTGCTCCAATACTCCGTTTCGTGCATCCACGAGGATAATGGCCAGGTTGGCTGTTGATGCCCCTGTAACCATGTTCCTAGTGTATTGTACATGTCCAGGTGTGTCGGCAATGATAAATTTGCGCTTGGGTGTGGCAAAATAGCGATAGGCTACATCAATTGTAATCCCCTGCTCTCTCTCTGCCCTCAATCCGTCTGTAAGCAAGGCAAGGTTTACCTGTTCTTCCCCTCTCCTCTCACTTGCTATTTCCAGCTGTTCCATCTGATCTTCAAAGATGGCTTTGGAATCGTAAAGTAGTCGACCAATAAGGGTGCTTTTACCATCGTCTACACTTCCTGCAGTAGTAAACCGCAACAACTCCATGTCCAAATATCCCGGTGCCGGATTTTCCCTGTCACTCATATTGCTTTGCAGATTTTTTCAAATTAGATTTTCACTCCATACTTTCGGCCATCTAAAAGTATCCTTCCTTTTTTCTATCCTCCATAGCCGCTTCGGAGCGCTTATCGTCATACCTTCCTCCTCTTTCTGTTGAACGGGCAGCCGCAACCTCCTGGATGATATCTTCCAATGTATCGGCTGTAGAAAGCGTTAATCCTGTACAACTGATGTCCCCGATGGTCCTGCATCTAACATCTTTGGTTTCATAATGCTCATTCTCCTTCAACTGCATGAAAGACGCCTTGGCCAGCCACACCCCATCACGGTAGAACACTTCACGCTTATGGGTGTAGTAAAGGTTAGGAATATCAATATTCTCCAAATAGATATATTGCCACACATCCATCTCTGTCCAGTTGCTCAGCGGGAATACACGAAAGTGTTCTCCCATATGCTTCTTTCCATTAAAGATATTCCATAACTCCGGGCGTTGGTTCTTGGGATCCCATTGTCCGAAATCATCCCTGTGCGAGAAAAAGCGCTCCTTTGCCCTTGCTTTTTCTTCATCGCGCCTTCCTCCACCCAGTGCAGCATCAAACTTGTGTTCCTCTATAGCATCTAATAAGGTCGTCGTTTGCAATACATTTCTACTGGCGTTTACACCAGTCTCTTCCACTACCTTACCTGCATCAATGCTGTCCTGGACCAAAGCTACGATAACCCTGCCACCAGTGGATTCCATCAGTCGATCACGAAACTCGAGGGTCTCTTCAAAATTATGCCCCGTATCTATGTGAAGACATGGGAAAGGCACGAGTTGGGGCCAGAAAGCCTTTCTGGCCAAATGATACATTACGATGGAATCTTTACCACCCGAAAACAGGAGAGCAGGCTTTTCAAATTGTGCACCTACTTCTCTGATCACATAAATTGCTTCAGCTTCTAGTTCCCTCAGGTGGGTAATGGAGTAGTCACTCATAATGTATCCGCTTTCTTCACTACATCGAAATTTTGAGGATGTAAAGATATAAAAAAAGAGGGCATCATAAGACTCAGGTTCCTGATCAATTGACGGAAGCCTATCCATTCATGCAGAACGATCTACGAAGCACTCCTTCTGGAGATGCAAGAATGTATGATTTGCAGCATGGAAAATGAAAAATTTCCCTATCCCTTGCTCATTTTTCTATATTTGTACCAAATTTCAAATCACCATTCCTAATTCAATACCATGAAACGACTCATTTACGCATCTTTTGTCTGTTGCTTGTTGTTGCTCACTCCGCTGGCATTTTCTCAATCTGATCCGATTAGTAACTTTTTCCCGGAGATAAAGATCCTTGAAACCAATAGCTCGGCACCAGGATATTTTTTCCTGGGGACCAAAGGTTTAACTGCACCAGGAGCCAAGCACTATATTGCTATCGTTGACAATTATGGCACACCGGTATTTTTCCGGCTTATGCCAAAACCGTCTGTATCGATGAGACTTCTAAAAGACGGAACCATAGGGTACGTTCATGGAGCACCCCGGAAGCTCTATCTGATGGATGAAATGCTGAATGTCATTGATACCATCAATACGGTTGGAGGAAAAATGGATGGCCATGATTGGGATATTAATGACAACGGTGACTATCATCGCTTTCTGTTTTCTCAGTACAAAAGAACAGTTGATATGAGTCAGCTTGTTACAGGCGGAAATACGGCAGCAGAGATTGAAGAGACTGTTATCCAGGAGTTTGATCCTGATAACAACCTGCTGAACGAATGGCGTACAGAAGACCTGTTTTCTATTCTCGATGGCAACGATCAGTCTCCCTTTGTGAATTTCACAGAGGCCAGTATCGATTATGCCCACCTGAATGGCATTGGGGTATACTCGGATACGAGTTTTGTTGTATCCACCAGGCATATGGATGAGATAACGAACATCGACCGGAGAACTGGTGAGATCATATGGCGCCTGGGAGGAAAGAATAATGACTTCACGTTTGTGAATGATCCCGTAGGATTTAATCATCAGCACTGTCCCAGAAAACTGGAGAATGGCAATATATTACTGTATGATAATGGCAACCTTCATGAACCCTCTTATTCAAGTGCAGTGGAATATGCACTGGATGAGGAAAACATGACCGCTACGCTGGTCACTAGATTCAGAAGGACACCGGATGTATTTGGTCCCAGGAATGGACATACACAGAGGCTCAAAAATGGCAATACTATAATAAACTGGGGTCCGGTATGGCCTTCTCTTACTGAATTCCATCCTGATGGAAGTGTAGCCATGGAACTGGACTTAACAGAGCATAGCTATAATCCGAGAATCGAAAAATATGAATGGGAGACCAACGTATTTGAATCATCCCTAGATTCAATAGATTTTGGCGTGTTTGACGGGACAAATCCATTGGAGGTCACCATACAGTTATTGAATAACTGCGATACGGTAATGCATATAACAAGTTTTACCGGACGCACAGACCATTATGCTGTGGTTACTCCCCTTCCTCTGGCCATGGCACCTGGAGTAGCGACAGACTTAACTCTCAGGTTTGATCCCCAAAACAGTGAGGTGGGTTACCTGAAAGATGTATTAACCCTGTGCTCAGACAATAAAAGCCAGAGGATTGCAAGACAGGTTTTTGTAGAGGGCCGGCAACAGGACGAGCTCTCTCCTACCCTGGTCATTTTGCCAGATTCCTTAAATGTGCCGGTAAATGCAGTCATCACTATGGAATTCAGCGAACCGGTTAGGAAGAGTGACGGTTCTGAAATAGTTCATAGCGATCTGATTGATCTGGTTGTACTGCGCCAGACAGACCAGAATGGAGAAAACGTACCATTTAAAGCGGTAATAAACAGTGAAAAGACCCGGATTACCATTACTCCTGCTTCTTTACTCAATAACGGGATGTATTACCATGTGGATCTGTCTGAACAACTGACGGACTATACAGGGAATGCGATGACCTTTACACCTCAATCGTTTTACACGATACCAGTAACCTCTGCTGATCAATCCCTTTCAAACGAAAGGTTAAAAGTATTTCCAAATCCTTCTTCAGGCATTTTTACAATCATATCAGATTATAACCAAATGGCACATCTGCAGGTGTTCTCATCTTCAGGCTCCCTCATTATAAATGATCCGGCATTTACTCCTGGAAACGGCAAGATCAACCTGACCAGTCAATCACCCGGAGTATATTACTTAATCATAAGGTCAGAAGACCAAATAACCATTGGGAAAGCCAAATTACTTGTAGTAAGCTCACACTAATCAATAGATCAAGGTATTTAATGTGAAGAGGATGCTTCGAAAAGGCATCCTTTTTTGTTAGTGCCTGTCCAATCTTTGATTGAATCCGTCATATATAAGCTTGTATAAGCAGGGAAAGGCTCTTCGGGTCTGGACACTATCTTATGCTCTCTCCAGATGAGCAAGTATGTTACACTGAAAGAGCAGATAGTATATCGAAGCAGTGCCTAGGCTAGTACTAAGATCTTCAATAAGGATCGGCCCTATTAGTCTTGTTATATGAAAACACCAGAGCAAATGCATAAACAGGCTCAAATCCAAATTGGAAACTTCCAAAAAAAACTAACCGTACCAGGGCGAACCTTGATACGGTTAGTTAAGAGGATTATCTTAGTCCAATAAATCTATATCGCTAATTTAGGACTTGTCAGTAGTTACTTTCTACTGCTTGGTCATAGCAACAGAACTACTTCTGTTTGAACCACCATCACCAGCCCAGTCCAGATTGAAGTCGAAACTCATCGATGGAGCTGCTCCGCAGCCATCCCAGTTACCACTTCCATGATACCAGTAATCATACGGTCCTGGCAGAGTCTGGCCCCAGTACACATGGCCAATCGCAATACTTCCGTTCTCATTCACTACCAGGGTAATATCACCCTCTGGTCCAAATCCAGGCTGGAAGGTTTCACCCCATCCGGTAAATACCTTACTTAGGATTCCGGGAGTTCCATCAGTAGCTTCGACAACAATCTCATTTGCTCCTGCTCCGGCAATAAAAGTTACCGAAATATCACCTTCGGAATCTCCTGTCTCCTGTCCGCTCCACGTACCCAGGAAATCGTCCCTGCTCATTGGACAGAACGGATTAACAGTGATATCATCGTAGGTAAAAGTCTCAGAGGTCTTACCACCCTCCGTGGTTTCAGTCACCGCTAAAACGGCAGTGCCGTCATCGGGGAATGACACTGTAACCGACCTGGTATCATCACTTGTAGCAGTGATAGTAGCACCGGTTACTTCCCAACTCCAGGTCGATCCACCCCGGAAATAATTCACCGAATAGGTTTCACTGAAGGTCTGGCTCACACTGGTTGGGCCAACGACTCCCTGAACAACGGGAACGATACTGTTGAAGTCATACGCTTCGTTCGCTTTCTGTATATCTGTCTTCTCACAGGCACTAACGATTAAACCGAGTGCCAGGAAGAATGAGATATATTTGAATACTCTATTTTTCATATTTACTTGATTTTTCAAATTTCAATAAAAAAATCTCTATTCATCCCATCCGGTCCAACCACCAGCTGAGCCATCTACACCATCAGCAACAGCATTAATCGTGTAATGCGGTAGGCCGTTGATCTCCAATTCTGTAGCAGGTACAGGAAAATGGAGCAACGTTTGAGGCTGCAGACGGTCAGTTCTTCTCATATCAAAGAAAGGTATACCGGCTCCGGTCAGGAAGCATTCGATATCTTTCTCATCCAGAATGTACCTAAGTACTTTGTCTCCTGACTCAACATCTGGCAACTGTCCTCTTACCTTGCGCGGACCTTCTGAATCATTCAGAATAGCAAGGGCACCAGCTTCATTTCCGGTTCTGAGAAGAGCTTCAGCCTCAAGCAATCTGCATTCCCACTGCAGGTAGGTGGGTTTTATACCAATTCCGTACCATGCATTCTCACCCAGAAAGTCATATCTGGCATGCCTGTAATGAGAGAAGTGATAATATCCCCTGTCAGGCCTGAAGTTATTGGAAGAAAGGTATTCAAAATCGGTAAGCAGACGTGCATCATCCGGATCAGCCTCTTCGGGATCGAGTCCGTCGGGAGTACTCCAGGAAATGTTGTCTGAAGGCCAATGGGAAGGATAATCATGATCCATGGCATTAACCACCCTGTGGTCTACCCTGGCCCAGCCAGGATATCTCAGGTATACCCACCAGAAGTCATACCAGTCGTATGCATCTCCCACTTCAGGAGCAAAGTCATAGGACAGGCCATTCTGGGCATATGAAAGGATCTTACTCCAGTCCAGCGCATCGTTGTGTGCTTTGGTCCTGGATTGTGAAGCCATGATCCTGGCAGCATAGCCATTGGCCAATTCTGCCAGTTCTACATTGGACATGGCAACACCTGCCACCCATTTCTCAGGAACCGTGAAAGTGTTGGCATTACAGAGTTCAATGGCTTTATCCAGCAATTGAAGACCTGCTGCCACTACTTCCTCATAGGGTTTCAGTTCCAGTGTAAGCACATCTGAATCCCAGAAAATGACATTGGCCTGGTCAAAAACGAGTCCCAGATAACCGTGAGAAACACCACTTACGAAATTACCAAATGCTTCAACCAGAGCATTATCTTCTCCATTATCACCAAACTGCATTCCTCCATCTAATTGCTGCAATACCAGATTCACAGCGGAGATGGCGCCATAGGACTCCTGCCACTGTGTGCGTACTGTTCCAAAGTAGGAATAAGTCAGATTATTGTTGAAAGCGTTTATACGTGGTTCCCAGGAGAGATCTCTCATACCCTGATTACCCCAGGAGCAGCTGGATGCATCAGCCATTACACTCATGGCCATTCCGCAACCATCATACTCATGTACGATATTATGCCAGGTCCTGAATGCTCCGCCAGCCAGAGCCATTACATCGGACGGATTAGCCAGTGCTCTGGATGCGTCCGGTGCGGTCTCATTGATTACCTCTAAGTCAGCACAACTGCTTGTAGCCAGACTAAGAGCAATCAAAAGAACGGAAGATTTAAATAATATTCTTTTCATAACGTGTCAGATTTTTCAATTAAAACTTAATCTCAATGGTTCCGGACATGGTTTTGAAGTTAGGATAATTGAACTCATCCCAAGCTTGAACCGTGCTATCACCGTTACCCTCAGTTGATCCTACTTCAGGATCAAATCCCTTATATCTGGTAACTGTCAAGAGATTTCTGCCGATAAAACCAATCCGCAGATCCTTAATGAAACCATTCAGGACTCTACCAAGCACCTTCTTATTCATATTGTAATAGATCGCCAATTCACGAACTTTCAAATATGATCCGTCTTCCACAAAGTGGTTATTATAAGTGTTTACGTTATATAAAGCCATAAAATAATCATAGGCCTTCTTCTGGTTTCCTGGTAATCCGTACATATCCATATCATAGGATCTTTGATCACGATACATCCAGGAGTTGGTCATATTGTAAATATCTCCACCTTGTTTCCAATCCAGAAGCGTATAAATAGTGAAATCCCAAACTCTGAATGTATTGGCCAGTGCCATGTTGAAATCTGCATTGGCATCACCAATGGTTACAGTAGAAGGAGTTCCGTCTTCCTTATAACGCTTAACAGGAATCTCGTTGATGGTTCCTTCAGTTCCTACCGGTATTACATATCCGTCGGAATTGAGGTAGAACTGGTCGATGGTTGCACCTTCGTACCTTTCACCTTCATCGCTCAGCAAGGCGATCTGATCAGCCATGTCATCCATAGAGCGGAGGAACTCCTCTCCTGAGAATTCTCCGAACACAGCACCTTCTGTGATGTAAAATGAACCGGGATCACCAGCGTTACCGCGAGCACCAGTAGTAAACGGAGCCACATTCAGTTGGCTGATCTCCATTCTTACACGGTCAAAGGTCAGGTTGGCATTCCAACCAAAGTTTGTAGTGTTAACAAGTTCAGCTCCCAAAGTAGCCTCCCATGAGGTAGTTGACAAAGTTCCCATGTTCTGCCACTGGGTCTTGAATCCCTGTGAAGCAGCCAGAGGTACCCGCCAGTGCTGATCTTCAGCATCGGTCATAGCATAGATCAACTCAAATGAGAACATATTGAGGAATTCAGCATTCAGAGCCACCTCAGTTTCTTTAATGGTAGTAGGTTTCAGGTAAGCATTACCATAGTTGTTCATCACAGGCACACCTCCTACGATATTGAAAGTCTCATACTGGGCGTCCCAGGGGGGACGGTGACCTGCGGTACCGTAAGCAGCCCTGATCTTCAGTTCATTTACACCAGGAATAGAGACGTCCTCAGAAATACGGTAAGCAGCAGATGCCCTGAAGTAAGGATTGTATCTCTCTTCGGCTCCAAACTGGCTGGCTCCGTCGACCCTATACAGGAACGATCCGATGTACTTGGATTTATAATCCACATCCATTATACCAAAGATGTTTTCCGCTTTTCTTGCACCGTTGTAAGAGCTGTTGGATGCCAAAGCCTGGTCGGTGTTGTTAAACTGAGGTACACCTGCTGTACCAAAATTCCGGCCGTTTGCAGCAAACTGCTCCCATGCATCGTCTTCATAGAGATAGCTTATTTTCGCTTTGGTCACAAAGTCTCCAAACTGCTTATTGAAGTTGGCAGTGGCCTGGAATACCTGTGAAGTCCTCTGATAATTGGATTTGCTCATCTGACCTAATGAGGGTCCCACAGTTCCTCCGGTTTGCAACAGGAATCCTTTTTCCCTGAAGAAATCGGTATAGTTAAACTGCTTTTCAATGCTGTAGTGTCCTTCAAAGGTTAGCCATGAGACGGGTGTGTAATTCAGTTTATAATTGCTCATGACCCGGTTCCTGGTGTTCATGTTATCTGTATTAGCCAGAAAGTAGAGAGGATTTTCAGTTGTGGTGAATTGAGCCACATTCAGCCTGTAATCAGAACCATCCACCGGGTTCTTGGCGTACAGGTTCATGTCAGGCTCCAATTGCAGCAGGGAGAAGAAGTCCATGGAACTCTGATCCGAGCTACTTCTGACCACCAGGTTACTGGTAGAGAATGATAATTTGTCAGTGAACCTGTGATCCACATTCACCCTGAAGCTGTTACGATGGTATCCATTGGCTTTGAAAACCACACCGCTCTGCTGGGCATCCTCAAAAGACGCCATGAAATTGGTTTTCCCAGTGTTAGTGGCCACAGATACATAATTGGTCTTGAAATTGCCAGGCTGGTAAAAAATATCCAGATGATCCTGCACCAGACCATACTCATTGTCCTGGTAATGATCGGGATCATTTGTAAGTCCACCTGCCAGCACGAAGCCTACACTGTCGGGATTGGTATGGCTTGCCAGGTCACCATATGTAGTTACACCTGCATACTTGGTATACCTGTTCTCTGAAGCCCAGTCATCTGCCAAAGCAAAGGCATGATGCTTGGCTACATTCATCTTACCGGCTAAATCTGACTGACCATATTCACTTCTTATGGTAACAGTAGTTTTACCAGCGGCCATATTTTTACCCCTTTTGGTCTGGATGGAAATCACCCCGTTTCCTGCTCGTGAACCATAGAGTGCAGATGCGGCAGCACCTTTTACTACCTCCATGGTCTCGATATCGTCCACGTTAATATCAGCAAGAGTTCCTTCCATCATCACTCCGTCCACGATAATAAGTGGGGCTTGGGATCCACCAATGGTGGTTGCACCCCTCAGACGAATGGCAGCTGCGCTACCCGGACGACCGTTAGCTTGAACGATCTTAAGTCCGGAGACCTTACCCTGCAGTGCACTGGCAGCTGAAGTACCGGGAACCTCTTTGATCTCATCTTCACCCACCTGGTCAACAGTAATTGACAGCTTCTTTCTGGGTGTCCGTGAGGCAACACCGGTAACAATCACCTCATCCAGTCCAAAAAGGTCGGGTGAGAGTTCCACATCGATTACAGTTTGTCCTGCGATCTCTACTTCCTGAGTAGACATACCCACAAAACTATACATCAATGATGTCGCACTTTCGGGAACAGTGATAGAGTAATTCCCGTCGAAATCGGTCACAGCACCAATTGTAGTACCTTGTACCACAACTGACACACCGGGTAGTGCCGCACCGTTATCGGCGTCGATCACTTTACCCGTCACTTGTACACCCTGTCCCTGTACCAGATTGAATCCAACAAAGAGTAAGAGTGACAATACGAAAACAAATCTTTTCATAGAAAAAGTTTTAGGTTTAATAAGTAATTACTGACTCTATTCGGGCCCAAATCTATAAAAAAAAAATCAAACACAAAACAAACCTCTATTCTCAATATCTAAGCGCAATACAGACGAAGTAACATTAGAACTCGACCGAAATTGACCATAATCGTTAATGGATTTACAGATAAATACCCATGAGTTTGAATGTCAGCTTATTACAGATTCGAGTAAAATAAGTGTTTTTGGAATATCACTGTGATAATCAATATCATGAAGTGAAATCATGTTATATAACTACCTCATTAGTATCAGACAATTTCAGTCATTTGCTATTTGATAACCAATTTCTGGTTTTATTCACCCAACAGATCATTATATTATTAATACTACTTTTGTGCTGGTAAATGAAACCGAATGCAATGAAGAAGATCTTGTGGGTGATGGTGTGGATTGTGTTGGGCATGAACAGTAATGCTCAAATCAAGATGATCACCCAGCACTCTATTGAAAACAGGAAAAGAATAGTCGGGGAAATGCCTAAGGATCCAGAGAAGGAGGAAGCTGAGGAATATGCAAAACAATATGGAATTCCTGTCAGGGAGATTGACGATTATGGAAGGATTAAGGAGATCAGGAGGATAGAGAAGGACGGGCATCCTCGGTTCTTTACCACAGATAATGCAGATGCTGCAAGGACTGTATCCACAGATAAAGTATGGAGCGAGAATTCTTCTGGTTTGATCCTTCGGGGAGAAAATATATTAGTGGGTGTGTGGGATGGAGGATTGATCAGAACCACCCATGTAGAATTTGAATCCAGGGTCCACTCCATTGATACCTATGGTGACATAGATGGACATCCCACACATGTGGCAGGTACCATAGGTGCAGCCGGAATAGAACGCAAAGCTATGGGAATGGCCAACCAGTGTTTTATTGAAGGATATGATTGGGGTAACGATAATGACGAGATGGAACTGGCGGCCCGGGACGGACTGCTTATTTCCAATCACTCCTACGGGTTTATTCACGGTTTTGACTATAATTACGAAGAGGACCGGTGGGAATGGCATGGCAATATAAAAATCAGCACCGAAGAGGATTACACATTTGGTTTTTATGGCAGAGATGCCGCAATCTGGGATGAAACAGCTTATGACAACCCATATTACCTGATCGTAAAATCTGCTGGTAATGACAGGTTGGAAGGACCACCACCAGGTACAGAGCACTTCGTGTGGGACAACGGGTGGACTGAAAGTGAGGAGGATCGCAACAAGGATGGCGGACCAGATGGATTTGACTGTATCGGCTCCCAGGGTACTTCAAAGAACATTCTGACAGTGGGTGCCATCAAGGATATTGTAGGAGGATATGAATCGCCGGAAGATGTTAATCTCTCCAGCTTCAGTTCCTTTGGTCCCACTGACGACGGGCGAATTAAACCCGATATTGTCGGGAATGGAGTCCATCTCTACTCTACCTATCACAATAACGATACAGACTATGATTACTCAAACGGTACTTCTATGTCTGCCCCAAATGTGGCAGGATCCCTGGCACTTCTGCAGGAGCTTCATTACAAGCTTTTTAACCGGTATATGAAATCAGCGTCCCTCAAAGGAGTGGCGCTGCACACTGCCGATGAGGCTGGGAATATGGGTCCGGATTATAAATTTGGTTGGGGGCTGCTAAATACGTTAAACGCTGCAGAATTTTTAATCAGTGAAGAGAGGTTACTTTTCGAAGATTCCATTACCGACAACACTGAAAATGAATACAGACTCTACTCAGATGGAGATACAGCCGTCAGGATCACCATTTGCTGGACAGATCCCCGTGGCCCGGAACCCCTTACCATCCTTGACGTTGAAGATCTAATACTGGTGAACGATCTGGATATCAGACTGATCAAGCTTAGCGATTCGACAGTTTATGAACCCTTTATACTCGATCCTGCCACTCCGGATGCACCTGCTCAGCCAGGTGATAACTTCAGGGACAATGTGGAACAAATATACCTCCCGGTTTCAGAAAAGGGACATTATAAACTGATGGTCTCTCACAAGGATTCCATAACCGATACCATTCAACACTATAGTTTGTTTATCGATGGTATCAACCAGGTGTTTATTGCGGAAGACTCAACCTATCTGAACAACAATAATGGTTTCATGCAGGTCACCGATGCTCCTGAATATCCTTTGAATAGTGATTTTGTCTGGCTCATTGAGCCCGAAAACCTGCAACCGATACGTTTTCAATTTACCGAATTCAGTACAGATACAAACGATATTGTAACGATTTATGATGGTCCCGACTCCAACTCACCGGTACTAGGTCAGTTCAGTGGTAGTTTATTCAATCCGGACACCTTACTCAATTCATCGGGTGAATCATTATTTATTCATTTCTCCTCATCCACAAAGAGTGGATTCAAGGGATTCGCCTTGAGATACTGTACCACACTGCCCGATGAATCACTGGAAATCCTGGGAAAAGAGAATCCTTGTCATCTGAGCTCTGAAATTTACTCTTTCGGGATGAATCCGGAAACAGATTATCAATGGAGCTACTCGAACAATGTGAACGATTCTGTTTCAATAGATCAGAATACCATTTCGTTTCTGGTTCCAGAAGAAGTATTCATGCTGAATGTGACTCCCATTAACAGTTGCGGAAGTGGCAGTATATCCAGTCGTTTAATTCATCCTTTACTCGCCCTTCCCACCGTTAATCTGTTGATGGACGGAGATACCGTACCATGCACTAATGCTCAGACGTTATTCAGTGTGGAGGAAGACACCACTGCAATTTACCGTTGGGTTATTCCCGAGGAGTGGTTGGGAGAGAGTGATAGTTCCTCCATATGGATAACACCTACAGCAAATGAGGGAACCTTAACGGTATTCCCAAGCAACAGTTGCGGGGAATCGGAAGGAATAGAATTGACTCTTCATCCTCTGCCTCCTCCCAGTGTTCCGGAGATTGTTATGGACGGAAGCAATCCGTGCGAGAATTCCACCGAGCAATTCAGTATAGAGACACAAGCAGAGGTAGATTATACCTGGAGTGTGGATCCGGGATGGGAGATTGTGGGTCCCGATACGCTCAATCTGGTTGTGGTGAAGACAGGGCAAGGTATTACCGGTAAAGTATTTCTCAACTCTTCTAATAAATGCGGAGATACGCTTAAAACGTACTTTTTCCCGCTGTTGCCTGCTCCTGAAAGACCGGTTCTCGTGCTGCAACCTTCTGTTATGGAAGGATTGGATGAAATAGTACTTCAGAATTATGAAGACTACACACAAATCAACTGGTTCAGAAATGATAGTTTAATCCCGGATTTCCATGGGAAATCCTTCATTTTGCACAGAAACGGACTCTACAGTGTTGAAGTAGCCAACAGCGCCGGGTGTATGGTTGCCACAGAGATTGCTGACCGGATCGAAATGGAAGAGAAATCGTTGATCTATAACATTGCCACCGGTTCAGAAGGTCTGATCCATGTAAACAACGATTCCAATAAACCGGCTCTTATCACTGTGTATGACCTGACCGGGAAAGCAGTTTTTTCCGATGAGGTATTGCCCGGCACCAATGCCTATCATACTACAAGGCGCGGATTGCTGATTTTCCGGATCGAAGGAAGCGACCAAACGAAAACCCAGATGGTCTTTGTTCATTGAGATCCCGAATTATAGATTTCTCAGTGCTCAGTGTTTAAAGCACTTTCAGGGAATTCCTATCCGATATTTGATAACACCTTATCCCGAATCGATTCTTTGACGGTGTGGGAACGTTCAAGCAGTTCAGCTCCTTCAGCCAGTAAAGACTTCACTTCGGGATGCTCTTTCAGTTCAGCTGCGTTGATCATCACATTCAACCAGGCACCCTCGATGCAGGCATGCATGGCAAGTGCTCCCACACCTGCATCTGAAACGCTGTTGGGATTTCCTGCAGTTACCATGCCTTCAGCCACGTCAAATCCTTCGAAGGCTGTTTTCATCACTTCGAATGGGACTTTAATGGCCTGAATGGTTGCTGATTCAATGGCTGCATTTCTGACTTTCTTCTCCTCTTCTGACTTTTTAGGGAGTCCGAAGGCCGCAATAATGGCATTAAATGCCCTTGTATCCTCATCCACCAGGTGAAGAAGTCTTTCCTGGATAGACTTTCCTCTTTCTGCCCAGTCGGAGAACTCCTCCCACCGGTCATCCCATCCCCTTTTATGCGAAGATAGATTAGCCACCATGGTGGTAAGTGCGACCCCCAGGGAACCCAGATAAGCACTCACTGATCCTCCGCCAGGAGCCACTGATTCTGAGGCAGTCTCTTCCATAAATCCCTGTAATGAGAGATCAATCAGACGAGGATTCCCTCCCTTTGCCAGTTGATATTCAATGATCTTCTCTTCGGGATCGAAAGGGCCCAATTCATCGAGACCCATCGATTTCACTGCAATCTTGATCAATTCACGGTCGGAAACACCTGTGGATCGCCTTTGTTTCCTTAAAAAATAGCGGCCGGCATCCAGCATGGCCCGCAGAGGAACCAGTCCCACCAGTTCTGATCCGGTGACACGAATTCCCCGCGCCTCAGCTTTCTTATATACTTCATCAAATGCCACATGTACGGGAGTGATTGATATATTGGTCAGATTCATGGAGATCTGTGTCACTCCGTATTCCTCGATGAACCATCCGATCGCCTTAACCGCCTTCAACGATCCGGGAATCATGACTGTCTTCCCTGCATTGTCTTTCACAATGTTGCCAGTAAGGGGATCGCCATCACGTTTGGCCCTTCCCCTTTCGCGGACATCGAAAGCTATAGCGTTGGCTCTTCTGGTGGAGGTAGTATTCAGGTTCACGTTATAGGCTACCAGGAAGTCCCTGGCTCCCACAGCAATAGCACCGGTACGAGATACAAACTCAGCAGGCCCGAAATCGGGTTTCCAGGTGGGATCGGACAGTTTCTCTGACAACCCTTCATATTCACCAGATCTGACTGACGCAAGATTCCTGCGTTTCTCGGTTTGTGCTGCATTTTCATAACAATAGACCGGAATTCCGATCTCATTACCGATCCTTTCGGCAAGCATTCTTGCAAACTTAACAGTCTCTTCCATGGTGATGTCAGCCACAGGTACCAGGGGACATACATCGGTAGCACCAAACCTGGGATGTTCACCGGAGTGTTTGCTCATATCAATAATCTCTGAAGCTTTTTTCACGGCCTGGAATGCGGCTTCCACTACCCGGTCAGGTGCTCCTACAAAAGTAACCACCGTCCGATTGGTTGCCTTTCCGGGATCCACATCCAGTAACTTTACACCCTCAACTGCTTCCACCTGGTCGGTGATCTGTTTGATGATCTCCATGTCGCATCCCTCGCTAAAATTGGGAACACACTCTATGATTTGACTCATTCTTACTTATTGAATTTTTCCGTTTAATATTACTTTATCGATCTGAGTGGTCCCATAGGCGTATGGGATATACCCAAAACTGGAGATGGGCCTGGTGATGATCAGATTGGCTCTCTTTCCCGGGGTGATCGTTCCGTGTGACTGATCGAGTCCCATGGCATACGCACCATTTAAGGTTACTGCGTTCAACACTTCATACGGAAGCATTTTTAACTGGGTGATTCCCAAAGACATCACCAACTCCATATTTCCCGATGGCGATGAACCAGGATTGAAATCAGAGGCCAGAGCCACGGGTAAACCCGCCTCGATGATCTTCCTTGCAGGTGCGTAGGTGAGTCCCAGGAAAAACGAAGCCCCCGGTAGCAGTGTGGGCATAGTTTGTCCCTGTTTCAATGATGCCAGCTCCTCCTCCCCCACAAATTCCAGATGATCCACCGACAATGCACCATGTTTCACTCCCACCTGAATGCCTCCTGAATAATCCAGTTCATTGGCATGGATCTTAGGTGTCAGTCCGTGCTTGTCACCCGCTTCCAATATCCGTTCAGTCTGCTCTACCGTGAAGAATCCCCGGTCACAGAACACATCGATAAAATCGGCCAGATTTTCCTTGGCCACAGCAGGAATCATCTCGTTAACCACCAAATCGACATAGCTATCGGGATCCGCTCTGAATTCTGAAGGAAATGCATGGGCTCCCAGGAAAGTGGATTTAATAGTCAATGGAGAATCTTCTTGTAATCGCCGGATCACCCTCAGCATTTTTAACTCATCCCTGGTATTGAGACCATACCCGCTTTTGATCTCTACCGCCCCGGTTCCTGACCGGATGATCTCCTGAATCCTGGGCAAGGATTGCTTATGAAGTTCATTCTCAGAAGTTGACGAGAGCAATGTAGCAGAATTGAGGATCCCCCCACCCCTCTTGGCAATCTCTTCATAGCTCAATCCACGGATCTTATCCTCATACTCCAGCTCCCTGCTCCCTGCATAAACCAGGTGCGTGTGGGAATCACAGAAAGCAGGCATCACCATTCCCCCCTTACAATCTATTACTTCATCGATGGAATACGGGATCACCTCTCCTACCCCATAGCATGCAATCCTTTCATCTTCTAAAACAAGCCATGCATTATCTATAGAACTGACAGAAGCCATCTTATCACCTGCAACCCAGGCTTCAGGCTCATGTTCTGCCATAAGAAGCCGGGCAATATTCTTTAATACCAATCTCACATTGCGAAGATAGGAAATTGCACTATGCAGGATGAATGTTCTTGAGCAAACTTATTTCAGCAAGTAGGCAATGGCCACCCCCAGGTAATTGCCAATGGCATAACCGATCACTCCAATGATCATTCCCGGCACAACCACCTCTTTGTTTCTAAGTGCTGCAGCCACCACCGGAACAAACGGAGGTGAGTTGGAAAGTGCTGTGGAAGTGATAATATAATCATCCACATTGATCTTAAAGATCCAGGATAACAGGGAATGGAGCAATAATGAACCCACAATGACCAACGCGACAAAAAGAAACATGTTGATCAGTAATTGTGCATTCTCCTCCTGGAACAGAGCGGCCAGGTCAGCTTTAGAGGCCACGATCACACAGAACATGTAGATAAAGAACATACCCAGTTGAAAGGATCTTTTAATCCTGTTTATGGCCGGCACCAGCGAAGCAAGAATTCCCAGTGTGGTCACCGTAAGGATCGCTGCTGTATCCTTGGCATCTCCCTCAAACAGGAATGTCATCCCATACCCGAGGCCAAAGATGACAACAGATACTCCAAATGCTTTGAGCAATCCCGGAACACCCGATCTGCTAAAGAATCCATCATAGGATTCGAATTCGCTTACATCCAGTTCAGGCTGATTATTGTTACCATTAAACTTATAGGGCTTCAGAAACAGTCCGAAAAACGGCTTGGCACCGGTAATAAGAAACAGCAGGATCACCGCACCGATCACCAACTCCACCGTATGGGTCAGAATATAGAGATCCTCTTCCACGCCCAATCCTCTGGCAATTGCTGCCAGGTTGGGTGTACCGCCTGTATAGACCCCTATCATCATGCCGGAGACTTTCCAGATCTCCGGTATTTTCTCCTTAAACACAAAATATCCGATAAAAACCAGGATCACCACCGAAGCGACACCCAGCAGCAGGGATACAAATGTATATTTGGCCATCTTGGCCCACTTCAAAACATTTTCGGAGAACAGAACCAGCGGAATACCCA
>CAZURA010000068.1:0-24466 GCA_964622985.1 uncultured Bacteroides sp.
AGTAGCGCGTCATCCACATATTCAAAGGGAACGATCCAGTTGTAATTGGGACGGAAAATGGTCTGGGTATAGGAAGCCTGAATATGGAGCCAGTCCAGGGGCTTTACCTTGAGATGAACCATGGGCAGGATCATGTCGTTCTGCCTGGTAGCCGTGGTATCATGACCGGGGATCTCAAGACCTTCCATCAGCCGTCTTTCAACCCACCAGGCATACATGTCATAATTAACGTTCTCATAGCGGGCGCCGGGGATCAGGGTAATCATATTCCCCAGCTTCAGCTCAGCCATCAGGTATCCGGCATAGTAATTCTCCGATACTGAATTGTCTTTCCAAACACTAGGCCTGGGATCCAGGTTCCCTAAATTCTGTATCTGTCCAAAAATGAGTTCCCAACCCGGTTGTTGCGGACTGATATAGTTGCGCCCCTGGGCTCGGTAGTATTGTGATATACTCTGAAACCAGTCAAACATTTCATTGGCCCTGTCAATGTCGGGGTACCAGCCAAAATTGTACCTTCCGTCCAGGAAATTATCAACGTGTCCTCCCACCATGTTCTCCATGGATACGTGATTCCGGTCATTCATGATGACCCATGGGATCTGCCAGGAAATCCCATCGGGAGTGGTTTGAGCTCCTGAGATAAGCTTTTGGGATGGAAAGGACCAGTGTTTGTATTCATTATAGTCGCGATGCCGGTCCTTGTTCCTGTACATCCCTCCGAATTTCACATTCCCGGCAAGCCAGTCTCCTGCAGTGAAAGGTACTTTAATGTTCAGTCTTGCATCGTATTGTTTTTCGCTCAGGTCATCGGTGAATCGGCGTCCCCCCGGAAATTCCATCCCAAATTGCCGGAGGTTAGCCTGGTTCTCTTCGTCGTTGGCCATGTCGATGATCTCCCCCAGGGGGAGGCTCCTGTTGGGTTGGGTTGAGGAACCCTGTTCATAACCCAGGGGATTATTGATATTGAAATGTCTGATCTCATCGGTTTTGTCCGACTGGGAATAAGACAGGCTGTAGTCGATGTGGAAGATACCCAGCACGTGTTCGCCCCTGAGTGCCCCGCTGTACAACCTGGAATGCCCACCCCGGTTTTGATGAATGTTGTAAGACACACTGGCCAGATTGTGGTTCTTGCTGATGACCAGGTTGTCGGTGGGACTGGATGAGAAGAAATTGGAAAATTCGATCTTGGAGCGGGGTGAAAAGCGGTAATCAACCACCAGGCTTCCGGAGGTCCGCACATTGATCCGTTCTACACTTTGAAGGGCCACGCTGTTCAGGAACATGGGCTGCAGCTCCAGGGTATCATAAGAAGTTTCGATGCCATAATCAGCACCCATGCTCTGGGTACTCCGGTTGGTACGCTCATAGGAGGCACTGAAATCGACGCCCAGTTTATTATCGAACCAGCGGTTGCTCAGGTTGACATTAAACTTATGGTTTCCATAGTCACTGTTTTGATTGTTATATCCCCCCTGGGCCATGATGTTGCCATGAAATCCTTCCGGGGCGGTCCGCATCTGCATATTGACCGCACCAGAAACGGTGTTGGCATCCATATCGGGAGTGATGGCCTTAAAGACCTCGATTCCCTGCAGGGAAAACTGGGAGACACCTCCCAGGCTGGCGTTCCGGCTGGCTCCCTTGTTGGAGGGGATCTCTATGCCATTGAGCAGTACGGTATTATATTGTGAGGGCATTCCCCTGATGATTACATCGTTTGCCTCTCCTCCATTTCGGGTGATAGAAACTCCGGGCAACCTTCCGATGGCTTCAGCCGCGTTGGCATCCGGATTTCGCATGATCCGGTCGGCCGCCACCACGTTTTTTATGGCTATGGCAGAAAGCTGCTGATTGATGGCGGCCATCTGGCCCTTAGCCTGTTGGGTGATTACGACCTCTTCCAGATCAAGGGTCTTGTTTTCTAAAACGGCATTGTGGGTCACGGTTTCGTTCCCCGATATGATTATACGAGAGGACTGACTGGTGTATCCCAGGTAGATAATATCAACCCGATAGGTCCCTTCATCTAAACCTGTCAGTGCATAGGTGCCTTCCATACCGGTAACGGTACCAATCTGGGCTCGCAGGGCGACTTCATCTCCGTTTACAATTTTGTGGGTGATCACCACATTGGCAAATGCCAGGGGATGTCCATCTTCATCGGTCACAGTCCCCGTAAGGGTACCTGCAGCAAAGGCCATACCCATTCCCAAAAATCCAATTGCAATAAGAGCCAAAAGCTTTCTGTTCAGTCTCGTAAGTTTCATATTAATTTTTTCAGTTGGGTTTGGTTGATGTTTTTTGAATAGTCATTAGGTCCCGGAATTACTCTAATCGGGTAGTACAAATATTACTTATAAAACTATATCCCCATTATGACGGTGATTCTATTGATTATGATTTTGTGTTCTTTTTCATAAGGATTCGGAAGGGAAATGATGGACTTCACATGAAAACACGGGTCATCGAAAGTTATTCTCTGTGATCCCTGTGAATGCGCATGCTGCCTGTTTAGATAACATAGTTGTTGGTTTGTTTTTTTACTTTAATCTCTTCCGATCTGTATTACTGGGAGATCCACGCTCATTCAAAGAAGCACAAGCTTAGTCAAAACTAGGGCTCTAAAGGACTCTCGGCAATGCACATTATGAGCATAAATTTGCATATCTTGACACTTTATTACAGCAAAGTGATAATCCACCGGGTTGGATCCATTTTCCTGACGAATGAAAGGATTTCGTAACCTGGAAATCAGAGGCAGGTCTTTGACAAAACGTAATCTATTTTATCGTCATCTCGCCATTCGATGATATCATCTCCATCTTCCATGTCTGATGGGCAGTCAACCACCTCCGTATCAGATGTGGGATAATCTCCGTCGTAGTTATACGTTCTCTTTGTGCATTCGCAATTATCTGTCTTACAAGAGAAAAGAAAGGAGAAAACAAGAGCGATGGGTACAATGGAAAGTTTTTTCATAGTTAGTTTGCTAGTATGGTACAAATATTACCCAATAATCCAGGTCGAAGCTATGAAAGTGGTTTTATTGATTATGATTTTGTGTTCCTTTTTAGAAGCTTCCCCAATACTCAGGTCTCAGCATATGTGAGCAGCATCCTTCTTGCCAAAAAGTATAACAAAAGGTTCCTTTTGTGCATTGCTTTTTTACCTGCAAGGGTCTAATTTGTCTTGCTGAATGATAAATCTCCTTTCTGGAATGAAGAAATACCATGTGGTCTTCTTTGCATTTTTACTTACCAGTGTCATATCGGCCAAGGAGATTCATGTATCCAAGGCAGGTAATGATACTGGCAGCGGCACAGCTGAATTTCCTCTCCTGACCATTCAAGCTGCGGCTCGTATGGCTCAGCCCGGCGATATCATCACCGTTCATAAGGGCGTTTACCGGGAACATATTACCCCGATCCGTGGTGGGGAATCTGAAAAACGTCGGATTATTTACCGGGCAGCACCGGGTGAAAAGGTGGAAATCAAAGGCTCGGAAGTGATCGCTAGCTGGGCACGGTTTTCCGGAACTGTCTGGAAGGCAAGTATCTCCAATGAACTATTTGACAATTACCATCCCTACAAAGACCTGATCCGGGGAGATTGGTTTGTGGATAAGGGGCGGATTCACCATACGGGAGAGGTTTACCTGAACGGGAAATCGCTCTGGGAGATGGAGCTTCTGGAAAAAGTACTCCATCCGCAAGCTGTGCCAGACCGCTGGGATTCCATGGGATCCCTCTATACCTGGTACTGCGAGACCGACACTGAAAATACTTACATTTATGCCAATTTTCATGACGCAAATCCCAACGAAGAGTTGGTGGAGATCCATGTGCGGCCTGCCTGTTTCTACCCGGATTCAACAGGGATCAATTTTATTACGGTGAAGGGATTTCACATGAGCCAGGCAGCTACCCAATGGGCCCCTCCCACAGCTGAGCAAGTGGGATTAATCGGAACAAACTGGAGCAAAGGCTGGATTATTGAAGACAATGTGATTCGAAACTCAAAATGCGCTGGCATTACACTTGGCAAATATGGGGATGAATTTGACAACACTTCAGCCAATTCGGCCGAAGGGTATATTGAAACCGTAAAAAGGGCCCTGGACCGGGGATGGAACAAAGAAAATATTGGATCCCATATGATCCGGAACAACACCATTTACGATTGCGGGCAGGTGGGGATCTGTGGTAGTCTGGGTGGGGTATTCAGCACCATTGAGAACAACAACATTTATAACATCTGGACCAAGCGGCAATTTACCGGACCGGAAACTGCAGGTATAAAGATACATGCCTCCATTGATATGCTGATCAAAGGCAACCGGGTAGTGAATACCGGCAGGGGAATCTGGATCGATTGGATGGCCCAGGGAGCCAGGATCACGTCAAACCTCTGTTATCACAACGATTTGCAGGACTTTTATGCTGAAGTCAATCACGGACCCTACCTGGTGGACAATAACTTGTTTCTCTCTCTTTGCTCGGTGTGGGATATGTCCCAGGGCGGGGCTTATGTCCAC
This sequence comes from uncultured Bacteroides sp., assembly GCA_964622985.1. Taxonomy (GTDB): domain Bacteria; phylum Bacteroidota; class Bacteroidia; order Bacteroidales. Next base: position 4,541 of record CAZURA010000068.1, read on the forward strand.
AACCTGATGGCCGGGAAACTTAACATGAGTCCCCACAGTCGTGTGACTCCCTTCCAGGAGCCCCACTCCACCGAAATTGCCGGTTATCACGAGTTGCTGGCCGGAGATTACCGCTTCATCAATAATTTATTTGTGAGGGGAAGCAATGTGAACGCCAAACAGGCTGATCCGGAATTTGAAACCCGTAAACAATATGGTTTGGAAGACTTCGGACTCCAGGCGTTTAACGGTTCGGAACTGCCTACCAGGGCCGAAGGAAATGTCTATTTGAACGGAGCCAGCACCTTTGAAAATGAGATCAATCCGTTGGAGCTGACTTACAATCCCAAGGTGCAGATTGAAGAAACAGATGCAGGGATTTTTCTATCCATGATCCTTGATAAGCAGGTAGACAAGATGACAAATCCGTTTGTGACAAGCGAATTATTAGGTAGCGCAGCCATCTCTGGTCAGGCCTATGTGCATCCTAATGACACGCAAATAATCATCGATACTGATTTCCTGGGAAACAAAAGGAAGAGAAAGAATCCCACTCCGGGCCCATTTGAAGTAAGCGGCGGAGGAAAACAGAGATTAAAGGTGTCGGATCTTTCCGTGAGCATCGATGAGGAAACCGTGAGAAAGTGGTCGGAACCCTATCGAAACTTGCACCATTACCCCGATCACGTGATTCCTGCCCAACCCAATATCCAGGGATATGAAGGACTGATCACCAGCAAAGCCATTGATCCGTGAAATCAAAAGCCAGATCAGCGATGTACAAGGTATTAAAGCATATGAACATGGATAAGTTGAAGGGGAATAAACCCATCTTAAAAACTTGGGCACCACTTTCAATTGCAGGTTTTTTGTTCTTGGCTTCCTGTAGCAGGATCAGCCCGGCTGAACCCGTGAGCCGCCCCAATGTGAAAATGACCCTCAATGCACCCGAAGGCAGCATTAGCCTTCTTTGAGTAAAAACAAGTAAATTAAAAGTAAAACTTAATCCTATGGATCGAATTACCTGTTTGCTTCTCCTGCTTACCGTGCATTACCTGGCCGGATGCCAGTCCCCTGAATCCCAAGAACTGGATCATATTCAGTCTGAGTTTGCGCAGATGCCCGAATCGGTAAAACCATGGGCCAACTGGTACTGGATGGCCCTGAATGTGCTGAGTCCCGATGATCCCCTGCAGCCTTCAGGATTGCTGGGACCGCTAACCCTGGAAGCTCAAAGAAAATAACGAACTAGTAATACCCATAGACCACAGGATGATACACCCTCTAAGAATTAGCTTTTTCCTCATTAGTATATGTTCAATTTCACTTTCAAGTGCAGGTGCGACCGATACCATTCGGGTAGACCCTGGAACCGGCACCCTCCAGTCAGCTCTTAACCAACACGGCGGTGATGTGGTCTACCAGTTACAGGCCGGGAAATTATACAAACTGGATGGAATTCTGAATGTAAACTCCCAGATCCTGGGCGGGTCCGGGAAAACCCTGTATATTGCGGGGGAGAAGACGGATGGCATGCCGGCCATCATTCAGGTGGGAAGAAGCAGGCAGGGCCTTCCCCAAACTTCCATGATCGCTTGTTCATCAAACCTGAACCTCAAGAACCTGTTCCTAACGGACAAAGATGAAGCGGGGGATTTCGGTCCCAACGTGATTACAATAAATGCCACTGTCAGCATCACCATAGATCATTGCGTGATCGATCCTGCCGGCACCAAGCGGACTTTTAACGGAGGCGCATCCGCAAATGGATCTTCCCTGTATCTCACCAACAGCGAGATCTATCGGAACGGGACCATGGAAACACCTAACGATGGCGGATGGCTGGGTGGGATGTCCTGGGACACCCTCTGGGTTGAAAACAACACCCTGGTTTCGTCGGGACAGGATTTTATCGGGGGATCCTTTCACCGGGAGCCCAACAACCAGTTTATCTGGATCAACCACAATACGATTCTCTGGCATGACGTATGGATTAAGAAATCCTTTAACGATCAGAATTTCTATTTCACAAACAACCTCCTGCACGATCAGAGCCTCTTTCCGGAGTTACCCAGGTGGTATCCCTTTTTTCCGGATTTCGAAGCAGGGAACAATCTCCTGTGCCAGGTGGCTATCGATACCCTGGAAGTAGGAGGAGTGCCGGAAAGTCTGCCTTCCGAAAGGCGCATGTTCTGGACCTACAACCTGATGTATAATTCACCGGAATTGCAAAAAGTACCCCGCTACGCTGCAGATAATGGAATAGAACTGGCCTACCTGCTCCCCATGCTTTGGGATGAGGAGGTGCCACTCAGCTATAGCGGAGGGGTGGAAGTGGCTTCACCGGCTGACTCCTGCAGGGAAAACCGGATCCTTGCTGATCAAACCAATTGGCCATATATGAAATACAGCAACAATTGGTACGATCTGGATCCGCTCTACACCGATTCAATGATCTATGCGGTCAGCGATAGTGCGGGACAGCACATCCTGGGTTTCTACAGAGGACAGTTCTGGGGCGAAAACGATGCTCCCGCGGTGGAAGAACTGCCCAGTTATAACTGGGATATTGACGGCTACAGAGGATATGGACCTGCCGAATTACCCCAGGTGTGGCCACGTTTTGACGGATCGTACACCAACCCGGAATTGCTGACCGCCTCCCAGGAAGGCCTTCCCCTGGGGGACCTGAACTGGTATCCGGAAGCCAAGTTCATTTGGTTCGCAAACCGGGAAGGGATCCAGGCCCATGTACTGGATTTAATGGAGGAAGGCTACGATTTGCTGGATCCTGACAGTATTTATTACAAAACCAAATTTACCATTATCGGGGAGGATGACAGGCCACTTATGGGTGCAGTTCTTGTGGTGGATGGCGATACACTTGGATTCTCAGACAGATACGGGATCATACAAGTGGATACCCTGGCCGGAACTTACGGATTTACCTGCAGCGCACATGCCTACGAGGAATTACACGGATCCTTCAACATCGACTATGCTAGTTTGGACCTCACCATCAAATTGAGATATGTCGTGGGTTTGAATCCGGACCAGTCACAGCAGCCTGTATTCAAAATATATCCCAATCCTGCCGGAGATTTTTTACATTTTTCCGGAGATATGCTCCAGGGTACCCGGATTCAGCTCCTGGACCTCAGTGGATCTGTCAGGCAGGATGTGCTTTGCTCATCCTCACATCATACGCTGCCCCTGGCAGGATTGGCAGATGGGATCTATGTGGCTCGCATTGCTAAGGATGAAAAAACCTATTTTCAAATAATTACCATTCAACAGTAAACTATGAAAACAATCACCCGTATTACTTCCATCATCTTTCTCAGTTTAGTTTTGTTAGGTGCATCCTGCACCGCTACTGACGGACCCATGACGGCAACTGACCTGAAGGTTGAATATAAGTCCAATCCCTATGTGGATGAATCCCATCCACGCTTCAGCTGGATCTTACAGGATGAGCGACGGGGACAGGTCCAGACCGCCTACCAGATCCTGGTGGCAAGCGCCGTGGAAGACCTTGAACCGGGTAAAGCAGATATGTGGGAAACTAAAAAAGTGAGATCAGATCAGATGGCACAGTTGGAGTACCAGGGCAAAGATCTTCAGGAAGGCACCCGCTATTACTGGAAAATACGTGCCTGGGATAAGGAAGGTAATCCCGGTCCCTTCAGCAAAACTTCCTGGTTTGAAACCGGATTGATGAGGGAGAAGAACTGGAAGGCTAAATGGATCGGTTACGATCTGACCCATCTGGGCATGGAGGGCACCTACCATCTCCCTCCTGCTCCTTATCTGCGAAAAGAGATCAGATTAAAAGGTCCCGTGAAAAAAGCCACACTGTATGCTACAGCACTGGGTGTCTATGATTTTATAATCAATGGAAAGAAGGTGGGGGTGGATTACCTGAATCCAGGCTGGACCAATTACCACAAACGCTTGCATTACCAGGCGTACGATGTCACGGACTACCTGGAGGAGGGAGTAAATGCACTGGGCTCGATACTTTCCTACGGATGGTATTCGGGCTACCTGGGTTACGCCCTGCTGGTGGGATTACCCCAGGTCAAGGATTTTTATGGGGAGGTACCTCAACTTCTGGCTCAATTGGAGGTGGAATATGAAGATGGTTCCAGCGAGATACTGGTCACCGATAAATCATGGAAAGCTTCAGCCGGCCCTTTGCTGGAAAGCGATATATTACAAGGGGAAAGTTATGATGCCCGACTGGAATTTGAGGGTTGGGATCAGCAAGGATTTGAAGACAGGAATTGGGAAGAGGTAAGTGAGTTTCCTTTTCCCGAAATTAAAATAATGCTGCATCCGGGTGAGGCTATCCGGGAGATCGCACGAATTACGCCGGTCGAAATCACAAGGCGTGAAGAAGGATTTATATTTAACCTCGGTCAGAATTTTGCCGGAATTGTGGAACTAAAGGTATATGGAAAGGCGGGAGACAAGGTGGTCCTGACTTTCGGAGAAATGCTGCACCCCGATGGCCGTTTGATGACCGAGAACCTGCGGATGGCCAGGGCCACGGACACCTACATTCTAAAAGGAGATCCCGAAGGGGAGATCTGGAAGCCCAGGTTTACCTTTCACGGTTTTCAATACGTGCAGTTGAGCGGATACACCGGTGAGGTGAATAAGGAAACGATCACCGGAATTGCCTTAAGCTCTGATCATGCCTCTACATCTTCGTTCGAATCGGGTAGCGAAATGATCAATCAGCTCTACCAGAACATCAACTGGACCCAGTTATCCAACTTCCTGGATCTTCCAACCGATTGTCCCCAGAGAGATGAGCGCCTGGGCTGGACTGGCGATGCCCAGGTCTATATGAGATCGGCAACCATCAACCGGGATGTGGCTTCTTTTTATTCCAAATGGCTGGCCGATCTGAATGACGATCAGTGGGAAACCGGAGCCTATCCCAATTTTGCCCCCACACCCTATATCCGGCCCAAATATGACTTTTCTCCCGGTTGGATGGAAGCAGGTATAATCTGTCCCTACGAAATGTACCAGGCCTATGGTGATGTGAGGGTGCTGGAATCCTACTGGTCCAACATGGAGCGATTTATGGATTTCTGCCAGCAAAGAGCCGGGGATAATTACGTGTTTGAAGAGGCCACCTTCGAGGATATTGTTCCCAAAGGAGGATTTGGTGACTGGCTCTCCATCGGGAAAAAGACTCCTCCCGACCTGGTGGCTTCCCTCTATTACAGCTACTGTGCCAGGTTGATGTCTGAAATGGCAGAAGCACTGGGTGATACGGATAAAATGAAGCATTACGAAGACCTGTTTCACAAGATCAGGCAAGGAATTCTGCAACACTACGGAGCTCCTGATCTCCGGTTTCAATGCGAGGAAGAAGCCTATGGAAACGGAGAAGGTTACATAGATGGAAACCTTGGATTTGAGGGGCATACCCAGACCGTATTTGCCAACGGCTTGTATATGGATTTTTTCACCCCTGAGGAGGAGCTCAGGGCGGGAGAACACCTGGTCACCTTAATTGAAGAAGCAGGAGGCAAGGTCACTGCGGGATTCCTGGGAACCAAACCCATGTTGCCGGCTTTATCTAAAATGGGCTATTCCGAGCTGGCCTATGACCTGTTCCTTAGGACCGAATATCCTTCCTGGGGTTTTGAGATCATAAACGGAGCCACCACCATCTGGGAGCGCTGGAACAGTTATACCCATGAAGAGGGTTTTGGAGGAGAAAGGAATGCAGGTATGAATTCTTTTAATCACTATGCCTTTGGAGCGGTGTGTGAATGGATGTTTGAATATGCTGCAGGGATCAAATCAATCAGCCCGGCATTCCGCAAAATCACCATCAGGCCGGAAGTTGATAAGCGACTGGATTTTCTGAAAGCCAGCCAGGAGACCATTTCGGGCTCCATCCGTTCGGACTGGGAATTCAAAGCTGAGGGATTGGCCCTGAAGGTATCGGTACCTGTGAATGTACAAGCAAAACTCTATCTTCCGGCCGCTTCCCTGGAGGCAGTCACCGAGGGAGGTCTGCCCGCAGATCAGGCCGAAGGGTTACAATTCGTCTCCCAGGAGGACGGATATGTTTTATTTGAAGCGGGTTCCGGGGACTATTCTTTTTTGGTAAAAGACTAAGGCCCGATGATCTCATTTGTAAAAAGCTATTGCTCCCTTGTACTTTGCGCCGGAGTCTTGTTCTCGCTTCCGGCCTGTGACGGAACTGCAGAAGAGAAAGCACCCAACCTGCTTTTTGTATTTTCCGATCAGCATACCTTTGATATGCTGAATTGTTATGGTAACAAGCAGATCATCTCGCCAAACATCGACAAATTAGCGAAGGAAGGCCTGCTATTTAATCACTGCATTTCCAACTCACCTACCTGTACACCCTACCGTGGCATGTTGATGACAGGTAAGCACCCGCTTCATAATGGATGCTTTACCAATGACAAGCCCCTCATACCCGGGCATGGAAAGAAATTTGCTGAAGTGCTCAGAGATGCAGGTTACAGTACAGCCTATGTGGGTAAGTGGCACCTGCTGGGCGGGGACCGGGACCGGCCCATACCGGAAGGAGCCCTCCGGTATGGTTTTGATGAATTATTCTATACCAATAACTGTCATGTGGATTTCCGGCCCGGGAAGTGTTTCTACTGGAATGAGGAAGGGGAGAAGACCTATTTTGAGGAGTGGGAGGTCTATGGACAGACCAATCAGGCCCTGGATTACCTGGATGGACGGAAAGACCGGCAGGATCCTTTTGCATTGTTCGTTTCCTGGCACCCCCCACATGACTGGGGGAAATTCACGGGGGAGGATGGAATGATGCATTACCGCTATGGAACCCTGGATGAGCTGATGGCTTATTATGATCGCGACCTGATCCAGGTTCGACCGGGTATGGAGAGTACGCCTGACCTGCGGCGCATGTATCACGGACATATGGCCATGGTTACCGGTGTTGACCATGCCTTTGGACAACTGATGGATAAATTGGAAGAAATCGGAGCAAAAGAAAATACCCTGGTGGTTTTTACCTCCGACCACGGGGATATGCTGGAGTTTGCAGATGCTGTCTTTCCCAAGCAATATCCCCATGATTATTCTCTTAGGGTCCCTTACATCATGCGATGGCCGGGGAAGATCGAGGCAAACCGGGATACGGATTTATTGTTCGGAGCCCTGGATATCATGCCCACCATCCTGGGATTGATGGGTCTGGAAGTTCCACCGGAGTGTCAGGGAAAGGATTTATCGCAGCCAATTCTAAGCGGAGAAGAAAATGCGGTAGCCTTTGTTCCCATCTGGTCCTTCTACAATCACAGTTTCAAAGGGGTGATTACCAAAGACTGGACCTACAGTGCCACCAAACCCGAACAGACTTCTCCATTACACGCTGTGCTGTTCAACCGGAACACGGACCCGTACCAGTTGGAAAACCTGTTTGAGTCTGAGGCCCATCAGGAAGTGAAGGATTCCCTGTGGAAAATCACAGCCGGATGGATGGATGAGTTTGAGGATGAGTTTTATACCCATGAAGATCTGAAGGTTTGGTCGAAGGAAAAATGGGATCAAAACTATGAAAAACTGCCCATTGACGTATTAAGAGCATCAAATAATGAATAATTGACAAATGTTACTTGTTGTTTACTGCATAAAATACTATTATAAGTGAATAAGATTATAATATTCATCATCCTACTGGTAAGTTTGAGCTCCTGTAAAGGGCTTAAAGCTCCTAAAAGCAGATCTGAAAGGCCCAATATCCTGTTAATTCTGGCCGATGATTTGGGATACAGCGATCTGAGTAGCTATGGGGGAGAGATAAGGACACCGCATATTGATGCCCTGGCCGAGCAGGGCATCAAATGCTCCAGGTATTATACATCGCCCATGTGTGTCACTACCCGGGTAGCCCTTTTCTCAGGGATGGAATACAAAGCTGCCGGGGGAGGAAGCCTCCCCGACGGACTTAGTTTTGCTCATTTGCTCCGGGAGGCGGGTTATGCCACCAGCATGGTAGGAAAAAACCATGGATTCGGGAATTTCAGGATCGGGAATGCGGAAACGGACTATGGTTTTGATCGTTTTTTTGGATTCACCGGGGGAGAAATTAACAGCTTTACGGGAGAATATAATGCCGAGTGGCAGAGTGATGGACGTATTTTTCCTGCATCCGCACTGGATCCGGGCTTTTATACCACAGAGGACTTTACCGATTCTGCCATTGTATTTATGAGGGAAGCCATGGAAACGGGAAGACCCTTCTTTTCCTATGTGGCCTATAATGCGCCTCATTCCCCCCTGCACGCACCTGAGCGAAACGTGAGAAAGTATTATGATCCCCAACAGGGTGTGAATGTATATGCCCCCGGTTGGGAGAAGCTCCGTGAAGAGCGTCTCGAACGAATGAAAAAGTTGGGACTGGTCAGTCCAGAAACAAGACTTTCAGAGCCAGGAGTAGAGATTCCGGATTGGGACTTGCTGCCCGATACCGCTTACACCCAGTGGGAGATGCAGAAAGAGTTTGAATGCCTCACCCGTGCGGCCTTTGCCGGGATGGTAGATAACATCGATGAGAATGTGGGTCAGATGGTGGCCTTCCTGGAAGATCCCAACGGGGATGGCAGCACGGAGGATTCCCAGCTGGATAATACCCTGATCATCTTTATGTCCGACAACGGGGGCTGCTATGCCGGATTGCACAGCCGGAGGGAGGATGTGCCCTGGGACAGGACGACCCGGGCATTTACCACCAATTTTGGCTGGGGTACCCTGAGCAACACCCCTTACAGGTATTACAAACATGCCAGCCACGAAGGCGCTTTGCGCAGCCCCCTTGTGATGCACTGGCCCGAAGGGATCAAACAGCCCAAAGGAACCCTCCTCCACCAGATGCTCCGTGTCTGGGATTTTTACCCAACTTTTCTGGAACTGGCAGGGGTCTCATATCCGGATAAAGAGGATCAAAGCGAGCTTAAGCCCTTGATGGGAGCCAGTTTTGTTCCCTTGTTCCGGGATTCTGATTTTGAAACAGAAGAATACTTTGTTCCCATGTTTAACCGCACCCGGGGCATGCTAAAGGATCACTGGAAAGTGGCCAATTTTTATGACGGACCCTTCGAATTGTATAACCTGAAGGACGATCCCACCGAGCGGAATAACCTGGCCGCACAGGAGCCTGAAAAATACAGAGAGATGGTGGATATGGTGTATCAGTATGCAAAGGATCATGGATTTTCCGGGGATCCCCAGTGGGACCGTCCGGCAGGAGAGATAAAGCGTGGCTGGGCCAGTGACTTCTGGAAGGGAATTCTGAATGCCACGATACCGGATATCAATTCTGAGGATGTGCCTGTAGATGTGAAACTTCGCCTGGAATTTGTGGGAGAGATTGATTTTCAGGATACGGAGGGCAAAGAGATCAGACTCCAGAAGTATGGGGATTCCAGGATTCTCTGGTCAGCCGATCCGAATCCGGGCCATCCCGCACAGGGGAGGGGTGAGATTATCTTTGAAGACTTTCCATCTTTGGAACCGGGAGCACATTACTACCTTACCTGGGATGCAGGTTGGGTGAACTACAGGGTAAAGGAAAAAATATTCCCCATCCGACCCTGCATGGAGAGTGCTTTTGCTTACAAGTTTAAAACGGCCTTTGAGTAACACATAAAATACTTTGCCATGAAATCAGTCTGTACTTTATGGATTATCTCCATCCTGACGGGAGTGATTCTGCCTCTCTCCGGGCAGCACTTGCCTGAACCTGCCCTGGTCATACCCCTTTATAAGGGTGCGGCTCCCGGGTCGGAACACTGGGACTGGTCCGAGAACCTGATTGTTACAGAATCGGGAATGCCCATTGTCCAGAACGTAGTGGATCCGGTTCTGCAATACTACCCGGCAAATCCGGACAAGACTGTGGGAACGGCTATGATTGTGGCACCGGGAGGGGGATTTGTCAACCTGATGATGAGTTATGAAGGAGTGGATATTGCCAAAGGCCTCAATGAAATGGGTGTGGATGCATTTGTATTGAAATACAGGCTTATCCATAAAGCAGATCGGGAGAAACAGGATGGTCAGGACCTTCGGAAGCTGGCTGGAAGCGATGGACAGCAGGCTGTGCGCTTGATCAGGGCTCGTGCCCGTGAATTTGGAGTCAGGCCTGACCACATAGGGATGATGGGTTTTTCAGCAGGCGGGCATGTTGCCCTGGCAACCGTGATGGGGCCGGAAGATGGCAGACCTGATTTTGCTGCTCCCATCTATGCTGCCACTGGCACCAGATGGGGACAGCCCCTGTTAGTACCCGATCATGCACCACCGCTCTTTATTGCCACCGCAGCGGACGACCAGGTCATACCCTGGGAGCGTTCTATGGAACTATTTTCTGCCTGGCAGGATGCAGGTATTCCAGCTGAGTTACATATATTTCAGACCGGTGCCCATGGATTTGTGAAAAAGGGGGGAGGAGCCGACCACGTTATGGACCGCCTTGAAGAATGGATGCGGGTAAACAACTTTATAGAATGAAACACTTTACAAGAATAAGAAACGTTTTCTTCCTTATTCCCACCCTGGTCTTACTTTTTCTTTCCGGATGCAAGGAGCCGCAGCAACCCAACGTGGTGTTTATCCTGACCGACCAGTGGAGGGCCTCAGCTCTGGGCTACATGGGCGATCCCAATGTAAAAACACCCCGTCTGGATGAGCTGGCCAATCAGGCAGTAAATTTTGTAAATGCAGTTAGTGTATCACCGGTTTGCACTCCTTACAGGTCATCGCTCTTAACAGGCCGTTTCCCATCCTCCACAGGGATGATTCTGAATGATATTTACCTTCCCTCCGATGAGTTGTGTATGGCAGAGATCTATCATGCGGCCGGTTACCAGACTGCCTACATAGGTAAGTGGCATCTGGACGGACACGGAAGACTGAACAATGTGGAGCCGGATCGCCGGCAGGGATTTGAATACTGGAAAGGCCTGGAATGCTCCCACGACCACAACCAGATGCTTGACTATGAGCATGAGGATCCGGAAACAAAAACCTGGGAGGGCTATTCCCCTTTTGCTATCTCCGAAGATGCTGCAAGCTACCTGAGTGATCACGCCGATGATCAACAGCCCTTCCTGCTGTTCGTTTCCATTGCAACCCCCCATTTTCCCCATCATTCGGCCCCGGAGGAGTATATGGAGATGTATCCACCCTCGGAGATAAGGCTTCGTCCCAATGTCCCCGAGGAATTACACGAAAAAGTATTGCCTGAGATACAGGGCTACTATGCCCATTGTACTGCAACTGATCGGGCCATTGGTGTAGTGGTGGACCAGATGAAATCGCTGGGCTTACTGGAGAATACCATCCTGGTTTTTACCAGCGATCACGGAGAGATGATGGGTTCCCACGGAAGGCTGCCTATTCGGAAACAACTGGCCTGGGATGAATCGTTGCATGTTCCCTTTCAGATGGATAACCTGGTAGGAAACCCTGCCTTTGCGGATATACAGGCAGATCTTGAGCGGCAGTTGCGCCTGGAGTTAAGTGACATAGGAGAAGAAAACTTTAAACCCAAGGATTTCTACATCGAAAAATGGGGTTTTGGAATAGAGGACAACAACATAAACTATTGGAGTTTCTATGAAGGGGAGGGAAAGGTGCTGAAGCTTTAGTAAGTCTGCTTTGACTTTCATGAGCATATAAAACCACAAAAAAATTAATCATGGATAGATTAACCGGCCTGTTTCTCATACTTACTTTACTTTGCTTATCAGCCTGTCAATCTCCTGCACCAGCCAGTCTGGACCACATTAAGACTGAGTTTGAGCGTGTGCCCGAGGCAGTAAAACCCTGGGCCTACTGGTACTGGATGGACGATAATGTTTCAAAAGAGGGTATCACAGCAGATTTGGAGTCCATGGCAGAGATTGGTATTAAAGAAGTTTTTATTGGGAATATTGGCGGAGAGAATATCCCTTCCGGTGAGGTAAGAATACTGAGTGAGGAGTGGTGGGAGCTGATGCGCTGGTCCATCAAGGAGGGATACCGGACAGGTGTCGATATCGGAGTCTTCAACAGCCCGGGATGGAGCCAGTCTGGCGGTCCCTGGGTGACGCCGGATAAAGCCATGCGTTTTCTGGTCAGCTCGGAAACAGAGTTGAGAGGACCTGTCCAGTACAACGCTCCTCTTCCAGCCCCAACTGACCCATTCCAGGATGTGGCCGTACTGGCTCTTCCGGTTTCTTCAGAAGAGATTAGCCTCTCTGATATGGAGCATCAGGTATGGACCCGGCCTGCCACAAAGAACCCCCAAAGCCTTACCGATGGCAAGGAGGAGACTTTCTGCCTCTTTCCTGATCTCCAGGACTCCAATGGCAGTATTACCATTGAGATTGAGACAGCTGAGCCTTTTACTGCACGCAGCCTGGTGCTCCATCCGGCCGAGCACCAGATCCTGGCTGATTGCGAACTATTTGCCGAATTGAAAGAAGGATTCAAACTTATAAGAACATTTGAACTGGACCGGCACAACGAGTACCTTCCTGTAGGACCGGTACCCTATGCTGAGCTGGCCATCTCCCTTCCGGCTGTTACCTCTAACAGGTTCCGGCTTGTAATTACCATGAAAGAGAGTGACTACTTTATAGCGCCAGCCGGCTATGTTGAATCCGTGACAGGAGGATTGAAAGAGATTGAGCTGTCCAGTGGGATAAGGCTTGAGCACTATATGGAGAAGCAGCTGGCCAAGCTGCACCAGGATCCGGTTTACAGTGGAAGGGAATATATCTGGGAATCTCAGGCAGAGCCGGAAAATGAGGATCTGCTTGTAGCGGAGTCAGAGGTGATCAATCTTACGGATCAGCTCTCTGCGGATGGAAGATTGGAATGGGAGGTTCCCGAAGGGAGGTGGGTCATCCAGCGAATTGGCATGACACCTACAGGGGTGGAGAACCATCCCACATTGCCACATGCCAGGGGGCTTGAGATTGATAAGATGAATCCGGATGCAATCCAGTATCATTTTGACCAGTACGTGGGGAAATTACAGGAAGGATTGAGTGAATCAGAACAATCGGCTTTGACGCATGTAATCATCGATAGCTATGAGGTGGGTTCGCAAAACTGGACAGACCATTTGGAGAGCAGGTTCCGGGAGGTGTATGGATATGATCCCTTACCCTGGCTTCCTGTGCTCTCCGGCAGGGTAGTGGGCAGTGCTTCCCAATCGGACCGGTTTTTATGGGATCTGCGAAGATTGGTGGCCGATGATATCGCCATGAACTATGTGGGGGGATTAAAGGAGGCTGCGCACGGTTCAGGCATGAAACTCTGGCTTGAAAACTATGGACACTGGGGTTTTCCCAGCGAATCATTGCTCTATGGAGGTCAATCGGACCACATCGGGGGGGAGTTCTGGAACGAAGGACCCCTGGGGTTGTGGGAATGCAGGATTGCCTCATCCTCCGGTCATATTTACGGGAAGAAGGTGATATCTGCCGAGTCTTTTACCACCTCGGGACTGGGTTTCCAGCGATCGCCCCAATCCTACAAGAAAAGGGGTGACTGGTCCTATACCGAAGGGATTAATCATACGGTACTTACTCTCTTTATTCACCAACCCTACAATGATAAAAAGCCGGGAGTTAATGCCTGGTTTGGGAGTGAGATCAACCGGCACAACACCTGGTGGGATCTGGCCAAACCTTGGATCGATTATCAGCGACGTTGTACCTACTTGCTGCAGCAGGGATTATACAAAGCCGATGTATGCTATTTTATCGGGGAGGATGCCCCCAAATCCAATGCAGGCCGTAAGCCCGAACTGCCAGAGGGTTATTCGTTTGATTACATCAATTACGATGTGATCATGAACAGTATGGATGTGAAAGACGGACGTTTTATACTCCCCGATGGCATGAGCTACAGGGTGATGGTCTTGCCTGAAAGTCTTACCATGCGACCCGAACTGCTGGAAAAGATCAGTCAGCTGGTTGAAAAGGGCGGTGTGATCCTGGGGAGCCCTCCCTCGAAAGCACCCGGGATGAAGGGATATCCTGAGTCGGACAAGAAGGTAGCCGCTCTGGCATCCACCCTGTGGGATCATCTGGATGGAGAGGTCATGCGCTGGAGAGAAATTGGCCTGGGAATGGTCTTCCGGAACAGCAGCCTTGATGAGATTTTTGAGTATATGGAACTCCCGGCTGATTTTTCAATGATGGACAGCCTTCCGGTTTTGTGGATCCACCGCACCCTGCCTGGTATGGATATCTACTTTCTGACCAATCAGGGGGAAGAGGAGATAAGTTTCACGGGCGAGTTCAGAGTGAGCGGGATGCATCCCCAATGGTGGAATGCCATCGACGGATCGATAAAGGGATTACCTGAATATAAACAGCGGGGAGAGATCACCCAGTTACCCATCAGCCTTGGCCCCCTTGAAAGTGGATTTGTGGTGTTTACAAAGCAAAAAGCAGAGGCTGAAAGTACAACCAATTTTCCCGGATTCGAAAAGGTGAAAGAGATAACTGGTCCGTGGGAAGTACACTTTACAGATCCCTTTGATGAAACCTTTTCCACCCGGTTTGAAAAGCTGGTGGACTGGAGTCAGAGTGCAGATGACCGGATTAAATATTTTTCAGGAACAGCTGTTTATCAGACAGAGGTGGAAATGGAAGAATCGATGAAAGGAGAGGAGATCTGGATGAATCTGGGTGATGCCCAGGCCATTGCCGGAGTTCGTGTGAATGGTAAAGAGGCAGGAATAGTATGGACTGCGCCCTGGAGACTGAATGTGTCAGAATTTCTTACGCTTGGGAGCAATACCATAGAAATCGAGGTGGCCAATACCTGGCTAAACCGCCTGAAAGGGGATGCTCTGCTTGATCCGGGCAAGCGAAAGAGCTGGATGGCTCTGGATGTATTGAATTCCGCCGATACCTTACAGTCCTCAGGATTGTTGGGTCCGCTTACTCTGGAAATCCATTGAACCCTTAAAACTTAAAATAGTTTCAACTTTATGGACCACAATAATGAGAAAAGTTCTATTCCTTGTTCCCGCCATGGCCTTATTTTTTCTTTCCGGATGTAAGGCTCCGCAACAACCAAATGTTTTATTTATCCTGACCGACCAGTGGAGGGCCTCTGCTCTGGGCTACATGGGCGATCCCAATGTAAAAACGCCCCATCTGGATGAACTGGCCAGGCAGTCTGTAAATTTTGTAAATGCAGTTAGTGTATCACCGGTCTGTACACCTTACAGGGCATCACTCCTAACAGGCCGTTTTCCATCCTCTACGGGGATGATTCTGAATGACATCTACCTCCCCTCTGAGGAGCTGTGTATGGCTGAGATCTACCAGTCGGCTGGCTACCAGACCGCCTACATTGGAAAGTGGCACCTGGACGGACATGGAAGGTTGAACAATGTGGAGCCGGATCGCCGGCAGGGATTTGAATACTGGAAAGCCCTGGAGTGTTCCCACGACTACAACCAGATGCTCTACTACGAAAATGAGGATCCGGAAAAAAAGATGTGGGAGGGCTACTCCCCCTTTGCCATCTCCAAAGATGCGGCAAGCTATATGAAGGATCACGCCGATGATCAACAGCCCTTTCTGCTTTTTGTCTCCATTGCAACACCCCATTTTCCCCATCATTCGGCCCCGGAGGAGTATATGGAGATGTATCCACCCTCTGAGATCAGGCTCAGGTCCAATGTTCCTGAGGAATTGCGCGAAAAAGTGTTGCCCGAGATACAGGGCTACTATGCCCATTGTACTGCTACCGATGGGGCCATTGGTGCCATGATAGACCAGATGAGATCGCTGGGTTTATTGGAGAATACCATCCTGGTTTTTACCTCCGATCATGGAGAGATGATGGGTTCCCATGGCAGGCTGCCATATCGGAAACAACTGGCCTGGGATGAATCGCTACATGTTCCCTTTCTGATCCGGCTGCCGCATGGTGAGGCCCATCAGGGAGTCAGAATAAAGGCCCCGATCACCACGCCCGACATTCTTCCTTCGCTGCTATCGCTATGCGGCATAGAAATACCCATAACCATAGAAGGAGATGACCTGTCTCAATTGATGAGGGAACCCGATCCGGAGGCCGACCGTGCCGCCCTGGTGATGAATGTTTCTCCCTTTGACGTCAACTGGGAGGATCCTGAATACAGGGGGATCCGGACCGCCAGATATACCTACGCAGTGGCTCCGGAAGGGCCTATTATGTTGTTTGATGACCGGTCAGATCCCTATCAGATGGATAACCTGGCAGGGAATCCTGACTATGCTGATATCAAGGCCGATTTGGAGCGGCAGTTGCGCCGGGAGTTAAGTGAAATAGGAGAGGAAAATTTTCAACCAAAGGATTTCTACATCGAAAAATGGGGTTTTGAAATAGAAGACAACAACATTAATTACTGGAGTTTCTATGAAGGGGAGGGTAAAGTGCAGAGTCCAAAACTGAATAAGTAATACTATGAAAAAAGAACAGCTTTTCAACACTTATGCTGAACGCGGATAAATATTACCAGATCCTGGTTCTGACCGGGGTAATCCTGTGTTCTGTAGGCCTGTCCGGGTGGACCCAGGAAAACGATTCTCTTCAGGATCTTCTATATTCCACACCTGTGTGGACACTTCCTGATGTATTTATTCAGACCACATCCGGCGAAGGTGAACTGGACTGGCCACGGGAAACAGCTGAGGCCAGGCCAGGATCATACTGGTGGTGGCCAGGGAGTGCAGTCACAAAGGGCGATCTGACATGGAACCTGGAGACCTACCACAAGGCTGGTTGGGGAAATCTGGGTGTGATCGGGATCTACGGGGTTCACGGGGAGGAGTCAAACTCTATCGATATTTTCTCACCAGAGTGGTTTGAGATGTTTAATCACGCTGTAGAAGAGGCCGACCGCCTGGGAATGAATATTGATCTGACTCCCTCTTCAGGCTGGAGACTGGGCGGACCCCATGTAACACCTGGGTTTGCAGAGCAGTCCTTCACCGTAGAAAAAGGGTGGATAGAGGTTGTAAACCGCACCGACCTGGTTAAGAGAGCAGGTCCGGGAGGCAAAGGGTTTTGCATAAATCCATACTCTGAATCTGCTGTAACTTATCATTTCAACTGGCTGTCCGACAGGTTAAATGCAGGGAAGGGAAGATCTCCCAGGGCTTTTTATTATGATTCCTTTGAAAACCCGGGGAACTGGAGCCCCGAATTCCTGCAGGATTTTGAACGGTTAAGAGGCTATAGGCTTGAAGAGTATGCAACAGCACTTGGAGGTAAAGGAGATCCTCAAATATCAAAGCGCATAATATCTGATTACAGGGAAACACTTTCAGATGTGCTCGTTGACCGGGTGGATCAAATCATGACCTGGTGTGATCAGAGGGGAAGCGCTCTCAGGATGCAGGCACATGGAGCGCCGGCCAACCTGCTGGATATGTATGCATCAGCTACCATTCCCGAAACGGAGGTCTTTGGGGCCAATCATTTTAATATTCGTGGATTCAGGCGCGATACCCTGTGGGCCAGGCCCGATCCTCACAGCATTCTGGTCAATCGGTTTGCCTCGTCGGCCGCCCATGTGTCCGGCAAAAACCTGATCATCTCCGAAAGTTTCACCTGGTTACGAAACCATTACCATACTACTCTATCACACATCAAGGCAGAAGCAGACTTGCTTTTATTGAGCGGGATCAATGGTATTTACTATCATGGCACCTGTTATGCTCCCCGGGATGCAAACTACCCGGGATGGCTCTTTTATGCCTCCACCCAGGTGAACTACAGGAATTCCATTTTTCGGGATATTCCCCAGCTGAATGCTTATCTCACCCGCTGTCAGGGAATCCTTCAGGCAGGCAGGCCTCTCACTGACGTGCTCCTGTACTGGCCGGTATACGACCAATGGATGAGCGGTGGAGAGGGTGAGTTGCGGTTTCGGGTACATAATCCCGAATGGATCGATAGTACAATGTGTGGAAGGGCAGCTACCTGGATGCTGGATCAGGGTTATACATTCGATTTTATATCCGATCAGCAAGTCCTGAATACTTCCCTGGAGGGTGATGAGCTGGTTACCGGGGGAGGGACCATGTACCAGACCATTCTGATTCCTGCAGCTGTGTACATGAAAGTGGAAACATTAAGGCATTTGATTCACCTGGCCTCTCAGGGGGCAAGGGTATTGATCTGGGGATCTCTTCCAGATAAGGTGCCAGGCTGGAGGGACTACAAACAAAGGGAAGAAGCATTGCGACAGCTTATGGCAGAGACCGGATTAAGCTCCGGTGGAATTGTAAATGTGGGTTCTGGACAGGTGGTAGTGAATTCCGACCTGGCTTTCCTGATGCAGGTGGCTGAGCTTAGAAGGGAAGAACTGGTGGACCAGAACCTGCAATTCATCAGAAGAGCAAACAGGGATCACATCACCTATTTTATTACTAACCATTCGGACCATCAAACCGATACACTGGTGACCTTCTCGATCCCTTTTATAAGCGCAGTGATTTTGGACCCCATGACAGGAAAAGCCGGTGTGGCTAATGTTGAGTCAAATGGGGAAAAGTCAGCTATTTATCTTCAGATGGAATCGGGAGAGAGCCGTTTCGTCCGCTTGTATAACAGAGAGATCTGGGGCAAAGCCTGGAACACATTAAAGCTGTCGGGTAAACTCCTGGATGTGAAAGGAAGCTGGGACCTGACCTTTACGGAAGGCGGACCTGCCATTCCCGAACCAATCACTAGCCAGGAGCTAAAGAGCTGGACGGAATTTGGGAGTCCCGAACTGGAATGCTTTGCCGGGTCCGGGGTCTATACCATACCGTTTACCCTGGCAGAAAAGGAAGCCAAATCATGGATCCTTGATCTGGGTGATGTTCGTGAATCGGCCAGGGTATGGATCAACCAGCAGCCTGCAGGCGTGCTGGTGGCCCATCCTTTCAGGATCGATATAACTCCTTATGTACAAGCTGGAATCAATGAACTGAGCATTGAGGTAAGCAACCTGTCAGCAAACCGAATTCGGGACCTGGACAGACGGGGAATTTACTGGAAGAAGTTTGAGGATATCAATATCGTAAGCCATATGTATGAACCTTTCGATGCATCGGATTGGCCACTTCAGCCATCCGGATTACTCGGGCCGGTTCGGTTAATTCCCCATCGAGAACTAAAAAGATGACTGTAAAATTGAATCAAGCCCTTTCCATCCTGGCAATAACCCTGATGCAACCTCTGTTTGGATCTGATACCCTTCTACCCAGGATTGATACCCATATACACCTCTATGACACCCGGAGGGAGGGGAGCAGCACCTTTCTGGATCCGGTAAGACATGAGAAGATCTACTTTCCTCATTTTGCACAACAGTTTGTGGATACGGCCTCACCGGCAGGGATTGATTATGCCGTAGTGGTAGAAGCCAGCCAGAGACGCGAAGACAACTTCTGGTTGATGCAGCATGTGGATACCTCCCATGCCCTGGTGGCATTCATTGCCAACCTGGACCCACGGGATCCCCATTACCTGAGCGATCTGGATTCGCTCTGCACCTATAAGAAATTCAGGGGAATCCGCATCCGGCCAGCCACCCCCATCAAGCTCACAGATGAATACATCATGTCAAGTTTTGCCCATCTGGCCGGTAGGAACCTGGTCTTGGAGCTGGGTGGGAACGGGGTGGACCCAAAAACGATCACTGCCATTGCCAGGCGCTTTCCTAATATGAATATCATTATGAACCACCTGGCGGGTGTCAGAATGCAGGGAGACCAGGTAGCGCCCGGTGATTACATGGCACGACTCACCGAATTTGCCAGGGAACCCAATGTATTTTGTAAAATATCGGCACTCTACACTCTGATCAGCCAGGACCCATGCCCCCCCCAACCCGATGTTTTAAAAACCAAGAAGCATACG
>CAZURA010000068.1:24476-27918 GCA_964622985.1 uncultured Bacteroides sp.
GACCCTGCACCCACCCACCCGGATGTTTACAAAGCCATCATCGATCCGGTTATTGATGCATTCGGACCGGATAGGGTCATTTTCGGAAGCAACTGGACCCTCTCCGATATGCATGGACGCTATGGGGATATGATTGCCATGATGGATCAATACCTGGATGGGAGAGAGGAGCTCACTCCCGAAATGTTTTACTATGAAAACATCAATAGGGCCTATGGAATCAACCGCTTGGATCCCATCAATACCAGGGAGTTGAAGCTTGATGTCTCTCGTTTGATGGCTGGAATCTACTTGCTTGAATCCATCCTGGATCGGAAGAGAACCTTCCAGAAAATAGTCATCAACTAAATGTTTCCACAACCGAAATAGACTCGATAACACTAGATTAAACACAATAATGAAAAAGAACGCAACGTACATCTGCCCATTAAGCATCAGGCGATTGGCCATTACAGGCCTGCTGGCACTGAGTATTCTGGGATGCAGGACCACCCAATCAGTTAACACCGGTTTCAGCGTCGATTTTATCAGCAATCTTGGATCTGATCCCATCTTCTCGTGGAAAACCGGAGAAGCCTACCAGATCCTAGTGTCAACAGACTTGCCAGTTTTGGAGAAAGGAATCGGAAATATCTGGGATTCAGGAAAACAAGACGATGCTTCCATCCTTCAATTGCCCTATGCAGGTCCCGGACTGGAAGCGGGGAAACGCTATTTTGCCGCCGTTCGGACATGGGATACGGAAGGGGCAGACCAGGGGCAAAGCAAGCCGGTGGAGTTTGTGGTACCCCTGGAGTATCCCCTCGACTGGAAGGCGGAATGGCTTACCTATGCATATACCGAAGATGCACCCCTGCCTCTCTTTCGCAAAACCTTCCGGCTAGCCGATCCTGAGAACATTGAATATGTCCGGTTTTATATTGCGGCACCAGGCTACTACGAAGCTTCCCTGAATGGAGAAAAGATTGGGAAGAATGTACTGGATCCGGGGCAGACCAATTATGAGGATTATACCTATTATACAGCTTATGAGATAGATCCAGCAGATCTCTCTGCTGAAAATGCGCTGGGAGTGATGCTGGGAAATGGATGGTACAACCAGAATGTGGTATGGAAAGGTCAGGCTGAATACTCCCACATGGTCTATGGACAACCCGTATTCATATGTCAATTGGTCATTCACCGCTCAGATGGCACCATTGAGATCGTAGGGTCGGATAAAAGCTGGCAGTGGGCTCCTGGTCCCATCACCTATTCGAATGTATATGGGGGAGAGCATTATGATGCCCGAAAGGAAGTGGATGGCTGGAACAAGCCTGGGGACTTAGCGGGCAATTGGCAAGAGCCAGTGACACCGGAGGTGCATCCCACTATGCTCTATGAACAGTTTGCCGAACCCATCCGGGTTATGGAAAAGATTTATCCTGTGGAGATAACAGATATGGGTGATGGAACCTATATGTTTGATTTTGGACAGAACATGGCGGGATGGATGGAACTGTCCCTCAATGGTGAGTCCGGTCAGGAAATAAACATCCAGAGTACAGAAGTATTGGACGATGAGGGGAACCTGGATCCACGCACCACAGGTGTAAGGGCCACTAAGGTTATCCAGACCCAGAAATACATATGCAAAGGGGAGGGGCTGGAGAAGTGGAATCCCAGATTTACCTATTTCGGATTCAGGTATGCACAGGTAAGCGGACTTAAACGGGCCCCGGGAAAGGAGCTGCTGACTGGAAAAGTCCTCTATTCATCGCTTGAAGATGTGGGATCATTTACCTGTTCTGAAGAAAACATCAACAAGCTGCATGAGCTTTCCAGGAGGACCATCGAAGGAAATATTCACAGCATACCTACTGATTGCCCTCACCGGGAGAAGTGTGGATGGACCGGAGATGCTCATGCCATGATCCGGCCCATGATCTACAACTATGATGCCCAGCGCTTCTTTCAGAAGTACATGTTTGACATGCGCTCCTCAGCCAGGGAGGAGAAAGAGGAACTCTATTTTGGAGAAAGTTTTCACCATCGGTCCATGGTGATGAAGCCAGCTGGAGTCCCCACCATGATTGTGCCGGGAAAACGGACCAGTGGTTGTGCCACACCCGATTGGGGAACTGCTATGGTTCAGATTCCGTGGTACCTCTACCTCTACTATGGAGATAGGATCCTATTGGAAGATTTCTACCCTGATATGGAAATCTGGATTGCCTATGTGGAAGGAATGAAAGAGAACGGAATTATACCGCACGGACTTGGCGACTGGTGCCCACCGGGTGGCAACGTGAATATAGATTGCCCGGTTTCTTTCAGCTCTTCAGCTTTTCATATCCTGGATGTTTCAATTATGGAACGGGTAGCTGCACTGATGGGAAAACTGGAAGATCAAGATAAATATGCCCGCTTGTTGAGACAGTTAAAGACCGATTTCAATCACCATTTCTTTGAATTTGAAACTGGGAATTATGGAGCCAGTCAGACTGCCAATGTAATGGCCCTGGACATGGATATTGCGCCAGATGGCTATGAGAACAAAGTATGCATGGCCATTATACAGAACATCCGGGAGGAATTTGATGGATTTCTGAATACGGGCATCTTTGGCCTGGCCCGTGTTTTCAAAGTGCTTTCGGAACAGGGTTACGAAAGTGAAGTATACCGCATACTTACTAAAACAGGGGAGAACAGTTTTGCTACTATGTGGGATCGTTTCGACGTCACCACGCTTTGGGAGGTCCTTCCCACCAACAGTGAATTTGGACGTACTTATACGGGTTCAATGAACCATCCCATGCAGGCAGGATTTGATTCCTGGTTCTACTCCGGAATAGCCGGGATCAATCCTGCCGCCGAAGCGCCTGGATTCCAGCTTATTGAGTTTAAGCCTTACCTGACCCGTCAGCTCGAATCAGCCTCGGCCAGTTATAAATCAAAATCAGGAGTCATTAACAGTAAATGGGTTCGTAGTCAGGATACGTTCTTCTGGGAGATCTCCATACCGTCCCATTCAAAAGGAGTGATATATGTTCCGACCTATGGAACCGAACCCAAACTTACAGTGAATGGTAATGCAGTTGAACCGGTTGCTGAGGTGGATGGGTTTTCCATCCTGGGTGAGTTTGGATCAGGGTCCTTTCTCATTGAGTCAACGTCAGAATAAAAGAAACTTTTAATCCAAAAAAGTGGTCCACCTGATTCAGATGGACCACTTTATTACTTAGATTGTATTTCAGAAACTACTAGTTCTTCAGAATCTTTGAAGTATTAGACTCACCAGTAATAGTTTCAATTTCAAGAATATAGACGCCGTTATTCAGTTTAGAAATGTCCATGGCATTGCTAAATCCACCGCCAATGTGAACTTCCTTCACCAGCTTACCGGCTACATCAAATACCCTGGCCCTGTTCAATTCCGTGTCGCTGGCAATATGCAGCACAT
>CAZURA010000069.1:0-27862 GCA_964622985.1 uncultured Bacteroides sp.
ATAACCCCCAATATTACTGAGAAATTCAATATGTTTTAAGTGCATACCCCAGATTTACTTATTAAAATCTACTGTCATGAACCTAAAAAAGATAACGTTAATCGCTTTGACTGTCCTGTGGGGATCAGCGATTGGTGCCTTACAGGGGCAAGCTGTATATGATTTAAATTTTCAGGGAATACTTGCAGATATACAGGGGAATGATATCAGTAACGAAGGATTTGATCTGTCAGTTCAGTTGAAACATGAGACAGGTCAGGACATACTGTATGAGTTCAGCTCCGTAACTTTCACGGACGAAGAAGGATGGTTTGGATTTACTATCAGTGAAATTTCACGTTTTCTCATTGAAAATGGTCAAGTGAGTAAGCCCATTGTGCTCCGCATGGAGTTTTTACCCAATGAGAATACCAAGTGGATGAGGAAAGGTGAAGATTTCATGGTAACCTATACCCTGACCCCTTCCATGGATGGGAATCAACTGGAGATTGTAATTAACAGAATGGAAGGCACTGAGTTGGTACTGTTTTCAGAGGATCACCTCTTTGCGTTCAAGGATCAGTATCCTTTTGCCATGCTTTCAGGGGGATTCCTAATTACTGACCAGCCACCTGTCAGTCAGGAGTCCATTGCTCATCTAAAGCAATGGATATCCCCTGATGAAGACAGTGAAATCGGCGCTCGATCCCGGGGGGTTAAAGGAGGATTCCCCGCAGGCGGATACTACAAGAAAGATTAACGACTACTATTTATCCTTATCTTTTGGTCCAGGCTTTCCCGGTGTACGCTGAGTACCCTTGGAGATGGAGTCTCTCATGGTTGTATCGGCCTCAATATTCTTGAGTTTATAATAATCCATGATACCCAGATTACCGCTCCTAAAGGCTTCTGCCATAGCTAACGGGATCTCCACTTCCGCTTCAATCACCTTAGCACGAGCTTCTTGAGCTTTTGCTTTCATCTCTTGCTCAGTAGCAACCGCCATAGCCCTTCTCTCTTCAGCCTTGGCCTGGGCTATGTTCTTATCGGCATTGGCTTGATCCATCTGCAGGACAGCTCCGATGTTCTTACCAATATCAATATCTGCCACATCAATGGAAAGTATTTCAAAAGCGGTGCCTGCGTCAAGCCCCTTCTCAAGCACGATCTTCGAAATAAAATCGGGATTCTCCAATACCTCTTTGTGGGACTTGGATGATCCAATGGATGAAACAATCCCTTCACCCACTCGCGCAAGCACAGTCTCCTCGCCTGCACCCCCGACCAGTTGCTTGATATTGGCCCGTACTGTAACACGTGCTTTGGCAATCAGCTGAATACCATCCTTTGCAACAGCTGTTACCGGAGGTGTATTGATCACTTTAGGATTCACAGACATTTGAACTGCCTCCAACACATCTCGTCCCGCAAGGTCAATGGCTGTTGCCATTTGAAAAGGGAGATCAATATTTGCTTTGCTCGCTGAGACCAGAGCATGAATGACCTGCTCCACATGTCCTCCGGCCAGGTAATGAGCTTCTAACTCATCTCTTTTGATGAATGCCAGCCCTGCTTTATGTGCTTCAATCATTGACCTGACAATAATGGTAGGAGGAACTTTTCTCCAGCGCATTAAAATAAGTTGCAAAAGGGAAATTCTCACTCCCGACAACAGAGCTGTGAACCACAATCCGATCGGAATGAAATATAGAATGATCCAGAGGCCAATAATACTGGCCACAACAATAATGATCCAAGAAAAATTAAACTCCTCCATAGCTATTTATCATTTATGGGTTTTACACTAATCCTTGTCCCTTCAATTGAGACTATTTCAATTTCAGAATGCTCATCAATATACCCTTCAACGGATTTGGCTTCTCTTACCAGATCATTTACCACTATTTTTCCCATAGGAGCCAGGCGGGTAATTGCCGTGCCCCTGTCTCCAGCTTTCACCTGCTCCTCTGTCAGATCATGATCTACTGTTCCTTTCACATCGGTCTTGAGCATCAAACGACTCCAAGTTCGGGCACGCAACGACATGGCGATCACAAATACACTCAGTAGAACTGTTCCTATCAACACCCATATACCCACAGAGGGCCCAAAATCTTCAAATGCTTTATATACCCCGAAAACGGTGAGTATGAGTCCCCCGATACCTGCAATGGTAACACCGGGCACCAACAGGAATTCTATCACGAAAAGCAGGATTCCCAGAATGATCAGAATAATAATAACTGCCATAAAAATTAGTTATCGACCGAAGCTTTGAGTCCGCGAGAGATTAACTGATAACGAAGCTCCTTCATCTCAGTAAAAGAACCCGATCTCACTTCATATTTGCCTTTATAATGTGTAATCGTGGCACACTGCTCAGCCTGAGTCATGGAATGATCGCAAACCTCAACCAGAGTCTCCATGACGTAATCAAAAGTATTGATTTCATCGTTGTGGAGAATCAAACTTGCCTGGTTCTTGCCATTGGTATCTGAAGAACCTATTTTCTGTGGTCGGCTGGTAAAATTGCTATCCATAGTAAGGAGATGTCACCTTGCCTCAAATATAAAAAAATTTCTCTTCTAAATGATCCTTATTCAAGCTGTTTTGCTCTTTGTGTTGTAATGGGGGTTCCATTGTACCACGCTACGACAAAAGCATCTTCATATCCATTTGAGCGAACCCTGGTCAGCGCTTCTGAAGCATTCTGATACCTGGAGAACTTTCCCGCGTAATATTTAATCAACCCACGGTCAGCGAGCCGCTCACCTGTAACCGGGCTAATCCCCTGAAAAGCTTCAGGTTCCACTGCCGTACTAAAGGCGCCTAACTGGATCCTGTAAAATATCCCACCAGGCAGAACTACATCAATTGGAATAGGATTTGTCGCGCTGTAAGGAGATTGCCCCAATATATCGAACCTGTTGATGACAGATTCAGAGACCGGTTCAGAATTTGCTTTTGTCGATGAGGGATAAGTAGGTGCAGGAGGGGTACCAGGTTCTCCACCTATGTCGGTGGTGACAGTGGATTCGCTTCCCGGGGTATAACGGTATACGGTGAGATCATCTATGACTCTATCTACTTCTATGGTTTCCGGAATACTAACTGCCGGATTTTTCTGGGATGCAACTCTTTCTTCCTCCATTTGAGCATAAAGGGCATCTGCCAGTGACTCCTGATCCCTTGCTTTTTTCTCCCATAACATGATCTGCTTTTGCCACACCCACCGGTCGTTGGGATCATCGGACTCTCTCACTTTAATTCGGGCAGAAGTGGCCAGGTCTTTTAATGAATCTGATACCGCCTGATGCCTCAGCGCCTCTGCCAGTGTCTTTTGATAAGCTGACTTTTTCGGTGGTTCGGATAGTATTTTGACTGCTGTAATTTCAGGTTGGGCTTGATCAGCAGATCTCTTATCGACCGCTACTCCATCATCAGAAACCTGGTCTTCGTCTGAAGCTGCCATATCTTCCAGATCAACAAGGATCTCTGAAGCCACTCCTCCCAGGTGTGCAATCTCTTTCAACATGGTAAAATCATTTGCACCTGTTTTCTTCTTTGGCTCAACCAGATGTAACCGGTATACGGTCACCGTACTATCAGTGCCCTGCCTATTAGTAAAAAACATGACCATGCCCAGGTCAGATCCAGGGAGAAACAGGTATTCATCCATTGCGGAATTTATTGGGAACCCAAGATTAATGGGTTCTGTCCACTCATCCCGCTCACTGTCATAGTGAGTCTTATAAAGGTCATATCCACCTATTCCACTTCGACCGTTGGATGCAAAATAGAGGTCGTTTCCAATGGGATCAAAATAGGGCATTATTTCATCTCCATCTGAATTGAGGGCTTTAATCTCCTCCGGATCATTCCATGCTTTTGCTACACCTTTTTTCACTCTGAATAACTGTGCTCCCTGCTTGCTGCTCCTACCATAACCGGCATAGTAAAGATATCTACCCCTGGTTGCTTTAGGGGGGATAAACATGAGACTGGTCAATCCCTTCCGATCTTCATCCTCTTGAAAATAGGAATCTGGTTTGCGCTGCAACTCACCACCTTTCATCTTTATCTGCGAGAATTGCAACGAATCAAAGAGGTCAAGGAAAGTAACATTCAGCACTTCATAAGGATTATAGGTAGCTGTTAACTCCTTTGCACTTCTGCAACTGGATATATAGTGTTTAACATTATACTCCTTCAATTCCTGTCGGGATGCATTGACCTCAAACCGGTTAAAGTATCTAATTGCGTCTGCGAAATTATAATTTCGTTGATAAGCCATCCCAAGGTAAAAGGAGACATCGGAAGGAACACCCCGCTTGGAAGCTCCGTAAAGTAACTCTATAGCTCGGTCCAGCTCCTCATTCAGTTCAACCATACATATACCTGCGTGGTAACTATGCATGGCATTCCCCGGATCCAGATCCATGAGCCTCCTAAAACCAGAAAGCGCAGATCTGAAATCGCCATTCTCAAAGCCAGCTATCGATTCTTGCCTGACTTTTTGCAGGTTCTGGCTCGTTTCCTGTCCCCGAAGGGATACTCCGTAAAGCAAGACAAACAGTCCGGCTACAACAGAAAAGGATCTATTTTTCATGGTAAGCATAATGTCAAAAATAGCAATTATATACGCTATCCTGATCGCTGTAATTGTTAATAAACAATGACCTGACAGGCCTGCTGTTTAAGGCAATCTTTGTACATTTATGCTTTGAATTATACTATGTCAGTCTTGAAAGAAGGAGACCGGGTTCCGGTCATTGATGCGTTGGACCAGAACGGAGAGAAGATCACACTGGAGGAATACAGAGGAAAAAAAGTCGTACTCTATTTTTACCCGAAAGACAATACTCCGGGTTGCACTGCGGAGTCATGTGATCTGAGAGACAACTATTCACGGTTCCTGGAAGAGGGATTCGAGATTATTGGAGTAAGTGCCGACAGTCAGAAATCTCATTTGAAATTTATCAGTAAACATGAACTCCCTTTCAGACTCATTTCCGATGTGGATAAGAAAGTGCTTCAGGATTTCGGTTCATGGGGAGAGAAGAAATTGTATGGTAAATCATACATGGGTATCATTCGAAAAACATTCATCATCAATGAAGATGGGTATGTTGAAAAGATTATTGAAAAGGTGAAAACCAAGGAACATAGTAAGCAGATATTTGACGAATTATCACATTAACATGTAAAATCGTATGAGTAACGGAAAGGCCAGCGGCAACAATCAGGAGAAATTGAAAGCACTCCAGCTTACACTGGATAAGATTGAGAAGGGATATGGCAAGGGTACCATCATGAAGCTGGGAGACGATGCGATCGAAGATGTACCAGTGATTCCGTCAGGTTCGCTGGGCCTCGACCTGGCCCTTGGTGTTGGCGGTTATCCCAGGGGAAGGGTTATTGAGATATATGGCCCGGAGTCGTCAGGAAAAACCACTCTGGCTATCCATGCCATTGCAGAAGCTCAGAGGAACGGGGGTATTGCTGCATTCATTGATGCAGAACATGCATTTGACCGATTTTATGCAAAAAAACTGGGGGTAGATATTGAGAACCTCTATATATCACAGCCCGACAACGGGGAGCAGGCACTGGAAATTACCGACCACCTTATTCGTTCAGGAGCCATAGATATTATCGTTATTGACTCTGTAGCTGCACTGACTCCCAAGTCAGAAATTGAAGGAGAGATGGGCGACTCCAAAATGGGCCTTCAGGCCAGGCTCATGTCTCAGGCATTGAGAAAACTGACTGCTAATATCGCCCGTACAAACACCACCTGTTTCTTCATCAATCAACTCCGGGAGAAAATCGGGGTTATGTTCGGCAATCCCGAAACCACAACTGGCGGGAATGCACTGAAATTCTATGCATCAGTTCGTGTCGACATCAGGCGAATCGGGCAGCTGAAAGAGGGAGAAGAGATCCAGGGGAACCGCACAAGAGTGAAGGTGGTAAAGAACAAACTGGCCCCTCCTTTCAGGAAAGCTGAGTTTGACATTCTGTATGGGCAAGGCATCTCCAAAACCGGAGAGCTGATAGACATGGGAGTTGATTTGGAAATTCTGAATAAAAGCGGTTCCTGGTTCAGCAACGGAGATACCAGATTGGGCCAGGGCAGAGATGCAGTAAAAAACCTTCTCAGAGATAACCCGGAGTTATCCGACGAGATCGAGGAGAAGATTAGAGTTGCTCTGCAGGATAAATAAAAGTAGTATCAGAGATGAATTTTCTACTTCATTTCATATTTATTGCTGCATTTCTGCTCATCTATATTATTGCCATCATCATATTAAAACCGTTTCGGATTCACCGAAAAAGACCTGTCTCAACCATTCTTATCAAAACCAGTTACCTGGCTTACCTGGCCTGCTTTATGCTGATGGCATACTTGATTCTCTTCTTTTCTGCCGCGCCAGAAACTTCTGAAGATGTGGATGAAGAACGGATCCTGAATGTACTTACCGTATTTAGTGTACTCGCATTTTTCATTCCCAATATCGGAATCATGATCCGCAGAAGAATTAGCAGTTGGAGGGTCACCTATAACTATGTGGTTACTGCGCTGAATATTTTGATTTCATTGGGACTGACTTGGTTTATTATGGATCTTCCCTGGCAGTTCAAATAGCAGTCAGGAAAGATTTTGCGCCTCTTGATATAAAGATATCGCCTTGTTCAGTTTCTCCTCCATGGTAAGCTGTCCCTCCAGCCACTCAATCTTCACTCCCCTGCGTTCCATTCCCCGGAAATAGGTCATCTGCCGCTTGGCGAATTGGTGAATGGCACTATTCAGTGATGCAAACATCTCTTCATAAGAGATATCATTCATCAGGTATTTTGTCACAAAACGGTATTCCAGACCATAGTAGTCCAGTTTCTCCACAGGGACACCCTGATTTATCAGCCTTTCTACCTCTTCCACCATTCCATGGTTCAACCGGTGTTTCAGTCGCTCTGTAATTCTTTGCCTCCGCACATTCCGCTCAAATCTGATTCCCAGTATCAGACTGTTCAGATTGCGATCCCCCGGTTCGTCTTCCTTCTTCTGATCACCCTGATAAGTAGCAATCTCTAAGGCCCGGATCAACCTTTTACGACTCATAGTATCAGTAATGTTGTGCAAAGGTCCGTACAACATAAGAATCCTCTCAAGCTCCTCCGTGCTCTTTCTCTCCAGCTCCGCCCTTAACTCCTGATTGGCCGGTACATGCAGCATTTTATAATTGCGAAGTACCGATTCGATATATAGTCCTGTCCCTCCACACAATACCGGCAGTACTCCCCGGAAGGCAATATCATTGAATACTCCAAAAAAATCGCGTTTAAAAAGATAGACATTGTATTCATATCCCGCATCCAGGATATCGATGAGATGAGCAGGGACGGTCCTGCCTTCTACCTCATAATCATCATAATCCTTTCCTGTCCCGATATCCATACCCCGATAGACCTGTCTGGAATCGGCACTAATGATCTCTCCTCCTAACCGATCCGCAAGCCTGGCAGCAAAAGCGGTTTTTCCTCCTGCAGTATGGCCGAGAACAGTAATCAGATCTATTTTCCTCATTTCCATGAATTCCAAATATACCCAAATCACCCGTTTTTACGTACCTTTGGCGCGTAATTGACCATGGTAAACAAGATCAATATAAGAAATAAGAAAGCCTACCACGACTATGAGATCCTGGAGAAGTATGTGGCAGGAATACAATTGCAGGGCACTGAGATCAAATCCATCAGGTTAGGCAAAGTAAGCCTTGTGGAATCGTATTGTCTGTTCCACAAAAATGAGCTATATGTGAGGGGCATGCAAATTGCAGATTATGCCTGGGGGAGCTATAATAAACATGAACCGGGGCGGGACAGAAAACTGTTGATGAACCGGCATGAGCTGAAGAAACTGCAACGAAAGACAAAGGAAAGTGGGCTTACCATTTCTGCGCTCAGGATCTTTTTATCCGATTCGGGATATGCCAAATTAGAGATAGGATTGGCCAAAGGAAAAAAGGAGTACGATAAGAGGGAAACCATCAAACGCAAAGACACTCAGCGGCAGCTGGATCGTCTGAAAAAGAGCCGGTATTAAGCTTAATGCCTTGAACAAAGCATACCCATCACTCATCACCGATCACCCAATTACTGAGAGAAAAAGAATTCGTTCACCTGGCGCAATTCATCAAGGCTTAGTTCCAGCTGAAAATCAAAGTACTGATCAATGGTCTTGAGCAACTCGTCGAATGATAAATACCCATCGCCATCGGAATCCAGTGGTTTGATATTCTCAGGGATTTCCCTGGATGAACCCAAGCTGTATTCAGCTATAATCATCGCCATATAAAGCTCTACATCTTCACGGATCATAGCTTCGTTTCTGTGTTGAATTGTAGCCAGAAACTCTTCATCAGAAACTGTTATCCCATCGTCATTGACCCATGCATCGGGTGCAGTCTCCAGCTCTTTATCCAGGTAGTCCGGTACCCCATCCATGTCCCCGTCAAGGGGGCAGCCCAAGGTATCTACTGTTACCCCAAAGGGCGTGCCAGGACACCGGTCAGAGACATCCAGGATAAAGTCCCCATCCTCATCATCGAAAAAGACAGGATCAAACTCCACATCAGCATAGAGAAGATTAACGGTCCTTGTGGCGGGATCAGAGAACATATCAAAATGGAGGGTCAGATGAGAAAAAATATAGCTGTCATTACCCTTATTTCCAACGATACTGGTCCCCTGAGATGCTACATTGTCCAACACATCGGTAAAAGCATAGTGGTAGGACAATCCCAGGCTGAAAAAGGCACGTCTGTTTATCTTGAAATGCAAACCAGCACCGGCCGGGATGGCCAGAGCCCGCTGGCTGTAACCACCTAATCCAAACTCTCTGTCCTCCCGGAATCTCAGATCTGTTTCATACTCAAAATCCCTTAAAAGCACCTGAGCCAGTCCAGGATCCGGGGTACCTTCCTCAAGGTTGCGGATAGATCCATCCGACCAGTAGTGATATGCCATTCCATTCCCATCTTCCAGGTCGCCTTTTGCGCTGAAATTTATACTCTCCAATCCCAGTGATACATATGGCCTTACCAGTGCATCCTTTGGAAAGAAGTGTCCAAACCGATACTCCAGGCTGGCTCCAATGGAGTTTAGTCCCGTTTCAAAATTGAGGTTTCTTGAGAGGTCGGCGTGGGAATATTCATTGCCACTTAATCTTCCCACTAACAGATTAAAATTGGCTACGAAATGGAGATTCCTATCTATAAATGTGGCCACAGTCACCATTCCGGCTGAATTACCAATGGCCGGACTGTTATAACTATTTTTCACATCTCCGTGGTAACCCAGCACCCCATATGATAGAGAGATAACGGGCTTATAAACTGGATTTTCCACCGTATCGATCCGTTGAAGGAGGGAATCATAATCAATCTCCTGAGCCTGCATCAAAAGAGGTGTAACAAGCAACAACAGAGACCAGAGCTTATATGATAGAGACCGAGCCACCTGGAAATTATTAACTGATCATCAGCGCCTTGCCGAATTCAATGAAACCCTTTTACCATCCTTATAGGCAACCACGAATGGTCCTTTTACTGCAGAGATGCGACTTATCTGTTTCCGATAAGCTTCGGCATCTCCATAGGATTGAAACGAACCTGCCGTATACTTATACAGTCCATCGTGCTGCTCAACAAAAACCTCCTGGTCCACTCCAACACTTCTGTAATAGGTACGACCATCAAATGGTTTGCTGTGTGCCGCGACCTGAACCCTGAAATATACTCCTTGACCTGGTGCAAGCACCCTGGTATCACCCACGTTACTCCCTGAGGCTCCAGAAGGGTCCGGCCTGGTTGTCCGAGGGGTTGGTGTTGTTTCAGTCACTTTAGGTGGATCAGGTTTTTCTGCAGGTCGCTGTGCTACCTGTTGCTGAGCCGTAGCTGAGGATTTCCTGGCCCCGCTGGGTACCTCTCCGGTGGCAAGGAGATTTCTCTTTTCAGTACCAGAAAGGTCTTCCAGTGCCACATCGATTTCCTTCACCTGCACCAGCATGTTCTCATTCCCGGAAGTATAGGTAAGCAATCCCTCAATGACCATATCACCCTGGGATTCATTTTGTTTGGGGACCAGTCTGTAAACGACTTCAAATTCGGCTAGTTCCGGGAGTTTCATCCATATGAATTTGACCGTAGAGGCTGCATGAGAAACAATTCCTTCCTGGGAATTCACCTCTTCAAAAATATAACCTGACGGGATGGTTTCCTCTATTTTTGCATATTTACTTCCCGTAGGATTTTTCACAAGCAGGCGAACCAGGTATCCGCCTGAGCTCTGAAGAACCGGTTTCTGACGGATTGCCATGGCGAATGCTTCTTCCTTAGCCGAGGCAGGGGTAGTGGTTTGTGAAGCTCCTTTAAAGTCTTTTATATCTACTATGAGTGCCTGATCAAGAGTTGAACTGGGAACGATGGTGATCTCACTGCTCCTTTCAAAATTCAGGAACTTCCGTTCATCCTCCACCACATAAGCAAATACTCCTCCAAGGATAAAAGAGCCTTTCAGCCTCTCATTGACTAAAATATTGTATGTAACCTTTACCTCATTTGTTGCAGGAAGTTTCAGCCAGATGATTCGGATGCGTTGATTATCAAAGCTGAAATCGGCATTGGGCGAACTAACATTTGTGGCTGACAGTCCCAACGGAAGATCCTGTGAAAATCTGGAATAATCGGTTAAAGAACCTTTTTCTATGGTTACGGTTACCGAAAACTCCTTACCGGCATTCACCTGGTCAGGATGATCAATGGATATCTTCATCTCCTGCCCCATAAGAGAAAATGAGAGGCAGAGCATGACCCATACGAGATAATGTTTCAAATATTTCATCGTAAAAAATGCTGAATTTGACACAATGTACAAAATAATTGTATACTAAATCCCCGTAATTACTAACACTCTAAAGGCTTTGAGAATCAGAAATTGGGGCTCAGCAGATACTTGGAATAAAATTTGTTGATCACATCAACTGCCTCATCTGCCGTATCCACCAGAGTAAACAGACCCATGTCTTCTGCGCTTATATTTTTTTGTTCCAATTGCACGACTTTCTTGATCCAGTCCACCAGGCCTTCCCAGAAATCACTCCCTACAAGTACAATTGGAAATTTTCCGATTTTACCAGTCTGTATGAGAGTGGCCGATTCAAAAAATTCATCAAAAGTTCCGAAGCCCCCAGGCAGAACGATAAATCCCTGTGCATATTTCTGAAACATCACTTTCCTGACAAAAAAGTGTTTGAAGGTTATCAGTTTGTCAGAATCAATATATGGGTTTGAGCTCTGTTCGAAGGGAAGATGAATATTGAGCCCGACGCTGGTTCCATCTCCCAACTGCGCTCCTCGATTGGCCGCTTCCATGATACCTGGTCCGCCTCCTGTAATTACACCATATCCGCTCTGGGTAAGTTTGTAGGCAATCTCTTCGGCTAACTTGTAATATTTATGATCGGATTCGGTCCTTGCCGATCCAAAAATAGAGACACAGGGACCAATCGATGCCATCTTTTCAAAGCCCTCCACAAATTCGGCCATGACTTTGAAAATCTGCCAAGAATCGGATGTCTTTATCTCATTCCAGGTCTTCTGTGTAAAAGCTCTTTTGATCTTATCTTCACTGGTACGCATACAAACAGTTATCGAATTCTTCTCTACAATTTAGTCAATTTCTTCCAAAGTGAGTTCCTCCCTGAGAAAATTCCCGGTATAACTCGCCTTCACTGTAGCCACTTCTTCAGGTGTTCCTTTGGCCAGGATCGTGCCCCCCTGAGCTCCTCCTTCCTTCCCCAGATCGATGATATAGTCAGCCACCTTGATCACATCCATGTTATGTTCTATCATGATCACGCTATTGCCTCTGTCGACCAGTCTCGCAATTACATCAAGGAGCACGCGAACATCCTCGAAATGCAATCCCGTAGTGGGTTCATCCAGGATATATAGGGTCTTTCCAGTATCTTTTTTAGCTAGTTCTGCGGAGAGTTTCACCCGTTGTGACTCTCCTCCTGAAAGTGTAGTGGAGGGTTGTCCCAGGCGTATATAACCCAATCCCACATCCTGAAGTGTTTTGAGCTTTCTGAGAATGGAAGGTATTCCAGAGAAGAATTCAACCGCCTGATTGATCTTCTCCAACAGCACATCATTGATGTTTAGATCCTTAAATCGAACCTCCAGGGTTTCCCGGTTATATCGTCGCCCGTTACACGCTTTGCACTGTACATATACATCAGGCAGAAAGTTCATCTCGATGGTCTGCACTCCGGCTCCGCCACAGGTTTCACATCTCCCTCCTTTCACATTGAAAGAAAATCGGCTGGCCTTATATCCCCTGATCTTGGCATCAGCCGTTTGTTCAAACAGTTTACGGATATCACTGAATACCCCCGTATAGGTTACCGGATTTGATCTGGGTGTACGACCCAACGGAGACTGGTCCACTTCAATCACTTTGTCAATATGCTCAAATCCATCAAAGGAATCGAAAGGCAGGGGATCTTTATTGGATTTATACAACTTCTGACTGATAATAGGATGAAGGGTCTCATTGATCAGGGTCGATTTTCCACTCCCGCTCACTCCCGTAATGCATATAAATTTGCCAAGGGGAAATGCGATATCTACTCCTTTCAGGTTATTGCCCGAAGCTCCTTTGAGCAGCAATATATTGCCGTTCCCATCTCTCCTTTTAACAGGAATGGAGATCTCTTTTGATTTGTTCAGGTACTCCGCAGTCAGTGTATGACCTTTGAGAATGCTTTGGGGGGATCCATCCGCCACCAATTTCCCACCCAAACGACCGGCACCCGGACCCAGATCCACGATGTGGTCGGCCGACAGGATCATGTCCCGGTCATGTTCTACCACTATCACTGAGTTCCCCTGATCACGGAGACTTTGAAGAGAAGCAATCAGTTTCCTGTTATCGCGCTGGTGCAATCCAATGCTGGGTTCATCCAGAATATACAGCACATTCACCAGTCTTGATCCAATTTGGGTAGCCAGCCTTATCCGCTGACTTTCACCACCGGACAAAGAGCGGGCACTTCGTTGCAATGAAAGGTAGTTGAGTCCCACGTCCAGAAGGAATCCCAATCTGCTTCGAATCTCCTTAAGGATATCCCTGGCTATCAGGTTCTGACGATCAGTCAAATGCACCTCAATATGCTCGAACCAATCCGCCAGCTCACCGATATCCATAGAAGATAGCTCTGCAATACTCTTCCCGTGGATACGAAAATAGAGCATCTCCGATTTTAAACGGGCTCCGTTGCAATGAGGACAAATTACCTTCCGAATGAACTGCCTCGTCATTTGCTTGCCGTTACGGCCATTCTCTTCACCCGAATGGTTCTGCACATAGTGGATGATCCCGTCAAAGCTGAGAAAGTAGTTTGAAGTGGATCCCAAAGGGGTATTCTGAAGTTTCAGTGGCTCCTCTGATCCGAAAAGGATGCAATGCAACGCTTTCTCGGGAATCTCTTTTACCGGAGTATCCAGAGTAAAGCCATACCGGTTTGCAATGGCTTCCATCTGCCAGAAAATGAGTGCGTTTCGATACGGCCCTACCGGAGTAAGTGCCCCTTTTCGTATGCTCTTGGTATCGTCGGGAATGATCTTTCTGATATCCACATCGTTGATGGTCCCCAATCCGTTACAATGTGGACACGCCCCCTGTGGAGAGTTAAATGAGAAGCTGTGTGGCGCCGGTTCATTGTATGAAATCCCTGAAGTCGGGCACATAAGCTGACTGGAAAAATAACGAGGCTCTTTCCCATCCTTTTCCAATATCATTGTCACCCCTTTGCCTTGTTTCAAGGCTGTGGATAGTGATTTCCTCAACCTCTCCCTCTCCTTATTCCGGGCAGTGAGCCGGTCAATTACCACCTCTACATCATGAACCTTGTAGCGATCAATGCGCATACCCTGGACCACTTCCTCAATCTCTCCGTCCACCCGGGCATAGATATAACCATTCCGCCTGATCTGTTCAAATAATTCTCTGTAATGACCTTTCCGCCCTCGTACCACAGGAGCCAGCACGTAGATCTTCTGCTCATTGAACGTATCAAGAATGATGTCAAGGATTTGGTCCTCTGTGTACTTCACCATCTTTTCTCCTGTCACATAGGAGTAGGCATCCGAGGCACGTGCATAAAGCAACCTGAGGAAATCATAGATCTCAGTTACGGTACCCACAGTGGACCTTGGATTCTTGTTGGTAGTTTTCTGCTCTATGGAGATAACCGGGCTCAATCCCGTGATCTTATCCACATCGGGTCGCTCCATATTCCCAAGAAACTGTCGTGCATAGGCACTCAGAGTTTCAATATATCTGCGTTGACCCTCTGCATAGATGGTATCGAATGCCAGGGAAGATTTACCACTACCGCTCAATCCTGTAATGACTGTCAACTTGTTCCTGGGTATGGATACATCGATGTTCTTCAGATTGTGCACACGGGCACCCAGCACCTCTATTTTAGGCTTGCCCTTTTTCACTGCTCCTCCCATGCATCCGGACGACGGAAACCCTTCTCGGGAAGTATAATCTCATAAGCTTTACGCCCCGAATTGGTCAATTTATTATCACGCAACCATGGATTCAGGTACTTCAACATCTTGTAATTAGTACCATGTAATAGCGCAAAATCTGCGAAATTTGCAACCGCACTGTCAATTTCTATGGTATATACCGGGATTTCCGGATAGAGCTCTTTGTTTGAGATGTGGAATCCATAGGCTTCCGGATCTTCAAAAATCAGTTTGAACGCCACCACCCTGTAGAGGTACCTGGCTGTCTCCTCATTCAGTAACAGATCGTAATAGTTCTCCTTTTTCTGCCGTTGAATTTGTCGATCCACTCCCCTTCTGCCAGCATTATAAGAAGCTGCAGTCATGGTCCAGTTCCCATACTTCTTATAGGACTTAATTAAATATGTACAGGCCACCTTGGTGGATTTGGCAATGTGATATCGCTCGTCCACCTCCTGGTTAACTTCCAATCCGTTCTCCTGGGCAGTTCCTTTTAACAATTGCCAGAAGCCTACCGCTTTATCGGGAGAAACAGCCTGTGTTAATCCACTTTCTGCCAAAACCAGGTATTTGAAATCATCGGGTACCAGGCTCTTTCTTAATATAGGCTCGATTTGCGGGAAATACCGATTTGCCATCTTAATGAGCCTGATAGTCTGAGAATGGAAATAGGTATTGGAGAGCAATTCGCGGTCGAGGGACTCTTTCACATCGAACAGATCCAGTGGAAGGGGTTCGCCTGCAAAGGAGACCTGATTCGGTATATCCACACCGTATACTGCAAATGATGCTCCATTCTTTGCAGGATCATCCTCATTATCACCCGAGTATCCAGTTGTAGCCACCATCACTGCAAAGATCCCTGTTAATGCGAAAAACGTAATGAACAGTCTCTCTCTGCGCCTTATTCTTTTCACCGTTATCATCCGTTTAAAATGTTCGTTTCATACCTTTTATAAAAACTGAACACAAAATTACTGATTTGTTTCCACTCCTCTAAAGAATGGAGCACCAAGTTGTTAAATAAACTCTGTAGACAATGGTTTTAAAATGTGTAGCTCAGCCCGGTGTAAAGACCCATGGCATACGGTCTGGTGGAAGGAAGAGTAGCATCATTGATAGAGTTCAGGAAATACCGGAACCTGGGCTCCAACCTCAAACTAAACTGACTGCGGATATGATAGATCATACCCACTCCAGCGTTTCCTGAATAGTTAATACTCCTGATGTTTGTTAGATAACCT
Organism: uncultured Bacteroides sp.; assembly: GCA_964622985.1. GTDB lineage: Bacteria > Bacteroidota > Bacteroidia > Bacteroidales. The sequence goes on from CAZURA010000069.1 coordinate 15,830, forward strand.
ATATCGGTAGGTCCCTCTGGGGAGTCTATGGTTACATAGTTATTCACCAGGATGTTGGTGCTCATCCCTGCTATCAATTGCAATTCAAAGGCCCGGTCAAGCACAGTATATCTAAGATTGAAGGGCAGTTCCAGGTAGTCCAGATGCTGATGCATTGCCAGGTTGGTGGAGGTGAGCATAGAGGAGTTTGCATCGGCAAATGTATTTAATTCATTGGCGGCATTCAGTTTGTAATTGTTTACAAACACTTCGCCTGATGCAGCCACAATATTGCCCACCGAATTGGTCACTGCTTTCACATCGGCCCGGTAAGCTTCCTGTCCCATGGCGGCAAAATCAAGAGATTGATTGAATTGTTGGATTCCGGGTGCCCCAATGGCTATCCCCATCTTATTGAAGAATATCCCGGACTCAAAAGCAAATCTGGAAGCTGTCTTGTAACTTATATGGATACCACCGGCATAGGAAACCATTCCGGATTCATGGTTTGCATTGGCTGCCAGGGCACCTGCCTCCGCATCACGGAAACTGTATTGAGGAGAAACCGCAGCACCAATATTCCACCTGGGAACTCTCTTCTCCTGCTCCTCAAAATCAAGTAATGGATCAAGTTCTCCGACCTCCTCCAACTCCTCTGATAAATCGATGATCTGGTCCGGCTCCTGATTCTCGGCTTCCGGCTTTGTATCCTGGTCGGTCGGCTCTCTATCAGAGAGGCTTGGTTCTGCATATTCTGTTGGTTCTGATCTCTCATCGGGAGCTTCCCTTTCAATCTGGTTCCGGGCCAGATCATCAGGTGGTTGCGTAATGCTTACAGGCTCTTTATCTTTCCCTTCCGATGCCTGCATATCGGTCGTTTCCGTCTGCTGTGCAATGTTGATTTCCGTTTGCTGCTCTATCGTTGCTTCATTGTTCAATTCCTGCATGGTTCTGACAACCTGCTCTTCCAGTGTCTCCCTCACATCTCCCGTTTCTGTTTCCGGTTTACCCTCCCCGGTACTTGTCACTTCCGTCTGCCCGGCACCCTCTTCCACAAGAGGCTGTGTAGTTTGCTCCTGCTCTGTTCTGGCCATCTCCTCTTCCGAAGGGATATCAGGCCCGAAGAAGGTAATTCCCAGAGTAACAGCCAGTGCAACAGAAGCCGCTGCCGCCAGAGTCAAGACGATCATTCTTCTTTTGCTTCGCCCACCCAAACGACCCGAAATAGAATTCCATACAGCATCGGGCGGATCCACCTGATAACCACTCAACTTCTCCTTGAGAAATCCTTTTCCGTTATGTAACTTATCGCTCATCTTACTATTGCTGAACCATATATCCTTTTAATCTTTTCCTGCAGAATGGCCCTGGCCCTTGAGAGATTGGACTTGGAAGTTCCAACAGAAATCCCAAGTTCTTCGCTGATCTCCTGATGATTGTACCCCTCTATGGCATACAGGTTAAACACCATGCGGTATTTTGGTGTCAGAGTCTGAATGAGTGCCACCAGTTCATCGCTTGTGAGATCCTCGAAGACCCCGCTGTCGGATGTGTCTTTGATCTCTCCCTTCACATCCTCCACCGGTTGTAGTATCACCTGGCTCCTGTACTTTTCCAGGGCAGTGTTGATCATTACCCGTCGGATCCACCCCGGAAAAGCGGCAGGATTCTTCACCTGATCCAGCTTGTTAAATACTTTAATGAACCCTTCCTGCATGATATCCTGGGCATCTTCTTCACTGGAGGCATACTGCAGGCATATACCATACATGGCAGAAGCAAACCTCCTGTATAAAGCCTCCTGGCTCTTCGGTTTTCCCCTCTTACACCCGTTAATTAATATCTCCAGTTTTTCTGCCAATCCAGTTTTCCTCCCTGAACAAATTTATGCAAATTGGCAGGATATCACATCCCTTAAATACACCTGTATGATGCAGCGGATGTAATAATGGTTGCGTAGATCAGCTTGAGGTTCTTTATTTGGGCACCACGCAACCTCGCACCTGCCTGAATCGTCTTGTTTATAGAGTTTGGTTACCCAACCGCAATAACCAGACCATTTTGTCGTACACTATGTATAATACTTCGAAAATGAAACCGATATATTTTCTCGCAATAACCGTACTTGCACTCACCTTATCGGGTGCAGGATGCCAGATCATTGATGATCCCGTATTCGATTACAACCTGAAATCGGCCGAAGTTATAGAAACCAACAACGATTTCGGGCTGGAACTTCTGAATACAGTGATAGAGAACGAAGAGTCGCCCAATGTGATGATTTCACCGGCTTCGGTGAGTATCGCCCTGGGAATGGTCTACAACGGGGCCGAAACCACCACCCGTGATGCTTTCGAACAAGTGTTGAATTATGAGGGCCTCACCCGCGAGGAGGTGAACGAGATCACCAAAGAACTAATCAGCGTATTGGTCACTAACGTGAGAGGTAATTTGCTGGAAATAGCAAACTCCTTGTGGTATGACGAGGGATTCCCGGTGGAACAGGATTTCATCGATCTGAACTCCAACTATTACGATGCGGAGGTGCGGGAAATTGACTTCAGGACTGCCCAGGCGGTAAAAACCATAAACAATTGGGTAAGTGATAAAACCCATGGAAAAATCGACAAGATCATTGACTCCATCGATCCTCTGGACATGATGATCCTGATCAACGCCATCTATTTCAATTGTGTATGGGAGGTGGAATTTGACCCTAAGGATACCGACGAAGCTCCTTTTTATACAGAAGGAGGCCAGATATACGGACAGGTGGATATGATGCAGTTGGAGAGCAATTTCCATGCAGCTTTCACTGAAGAGTTCAGCGCTGTGGAACTGCAATACAAGAATAAGAAATTCAGCATGTTCCTCTTTCTTCCCTCCGAATCATCTTCGGTGAATGAACTGATAGCTCAGCTGGATGGAGACACCTGGAACAGTTGGCTGGAAGAATTCTCAGAAATGGAGGAATTCACCATTACCATGCCCAAATTCAAATTTGAGTATGAAAAATCCCTGGGTGATGCATTGAAAACAATGGGCCTGCAGGTGGCCTTTACCGACGAAGCAGACTTCTCCGGAATCAGTTCCATCGACCTGCTCATCTCCGATGTGATCCATAAGACTTATATTGACGTGAACGAGGAGGGAACCGAAGCAGCTGCCGTTACCGGCATTGTCATGGGAATCACCTCCGTGGGTCCGCAATCATTCTTGCGGCTCGACAGGCCTTTCCTGTTTGCCATCACGGAAAATAGCTCCAAATCGATCCTCTTTATCGGGAAGGTATCGGAACCTTCTTACCAATAGGATAAAGCTATTTCTCCAATACCATCTTCCCGCTGTTTACAATACCGTTTGTTTCCAACTGATAGATGTAGACTCCGGCATCCATATGAAGTCCACTATTATTTTGGCCATTCCACTGAACCTCATACATCCCGGCTAATTCTCTTCTGTCGACAAGAACTGTAACAAGCTTTCCCGACAGATCATGTATGCTTACCTTTACGTGTCCCTCCTCCGGAAGGTGATAACGGATCGTGGTTTCATGAGTAAAGGGATTTGGAAAGTTTTTTCCAAGGCTGAAAAAAGCCTCCTCATCAATAACAGACTCGGAGATTCCACTTGCTACCGGCATCTCCACTGTCTCCATATTGACATAGGTGATATCCGCATAACCGGGAGTAGTAATGGTTGAGCCGTCATCTACAGCCCCTTCAACTTCAGATACAAAAACAAGTCTATCCGCGCCATCTCTGCCATCAATATGACGGGCGGTATCCGGCAGCGGCGAGACCGTTATTTCATCATCAAAGTCGCTCCCGATCACAACTTCGAAAATACCATCAAGTATTACTTGTACCCCAGATGTGTCGATGGTTTGTTCACTATTCAACAAAGCAATGTCTAAAGTTATTCTGGAGTTATTAAAAGCAAAACTCAATGTATCAATACCAGCAATGTCCGATATCAGAACTATATTCGTAGTTTTTTTTATTGCAGAGTTCTCGTCAATTCTATAGTTACTCAACCTGTTTGATTTCGATTGGATATATGTCGCACTGAAGTCCAATAAAACATCATTACCTGACCCCCCGCTTACTTTCACATCATTTCTATGGTATATTATTTGATCATCACCCTTTCCTCCAAGCAAAGTGTTATTGCCGGCTCCTCCTCGAATACCATCGTTACTATCACCACCCATAATTGAGTTATTTCCTGTTCCGGCATCTATGTAATCACGGTTGTCACCTCCAAATATTGTATTATTACCTTCCTGTCCAAATATCCAATTACGACCATTCCCACCAACCACTAAATCATCACCTTTACCACACCTAATTAGGTTAATATAATATTCACTGCCAAATATCATGTCATCTCCATCACTTGCGTTTATCTCTATACCTTCAAATACCAGTTCATATTGAGGAAGGTCCGATTCATTCCACCGATCAGTCTCAAGAGGATTAAACACTACTCTTTGAAACACGTTCGGAAAATTCTCTGAAGATACCTCACTCAAATCAATAATATCTCTTCCGTTGGATCCAGAAACTTTGATTCTCTGCACATCTTCTGCCAATATATCGATGGCAACTCCGTTAATAGTTATATTTCCGTGAACATCGCATCCAACCTTTAATCCATCTAAATTTGGCCCATTAAACCTGATAATAAGAGTTTCGAGTGAATAATAATGATCACCAAAAACAAAACTACTCTCGTCAATACCTACTGACTCTAACCTAATATCAAATTGTTCTTCAATATGTAATAAACAGATAAAACATTGAGAACCGGACAATACCTCATTCACGGACTCGGGATCATGGTTATTTCTGGTTTTTGCTGCTTTTTTTACATCACTCCAGTAGGAACCCGCAAAACCCAGGTAGCCATTCCTCAGGTGCACTGCATTGATATTGTGTCCCGGTGCAGCGAACTCGAAATGAGTACTTAATGAATCATCTGTAGTTTTCCTGAAAATCCTTATAGTATCCATCCATGCGCCAACAGCATAATGGAATGTGTCCTCTATGGCAATCCCATCGAAGGAATCATCTCCCGGAAGATTGGTGCGCAATGAAAAAACCGGTTGCCCGGTATTGTCCAGCCTGAGCAAGACGCCATCAGATACCCCGGTTTCGGGAAATGCCTGCCCGTTCACCATCGGGAAATCAGCTGATTGTGTGGAACCGGAAATGAAGACGTCCCCTGCCGGGCCTACTTCGATATCGGAGATGCTTTCCCCATCTGTTCCACCGAAATAGGTTGAATAGATCAAATCGTTGCCATCACTGTTCAGCCTGGCTACAATCATATCATATTCATAATATTGGGAACCGCCTAAATAGGTGTCCTGGTAGGCATTTGCCACCGGAAAATCATCGGAATCAATCCCACCGGCAATTGTCACCTGTCCGGATGTGTCTACCGCAATGCCGCCAAAAAGCTCATTCCCTGATCCACCGAGGTATGTCGCGTAATTAACACTACCAGCCGCATTAAACTTTGCAATAAAGAGATCCCATGAAGTCCCTCCTCCTCCGTTATGTTGCTGCTGGTATCCACCCACAGTCGGGAAATCCAGTGATTCTGTTCTACCGGCAATGTAGATATTGCCCGTCTCATCAATGTCGATTCCCTCACTCCAGTCTCTGCCACTCCCTCCCAGATAGGTGGAGTAAGTGAGTTCCACCTCAGCATTTAAAATGACAAGGAAGGCATCATCGCTTCCTCCAGTGGTATCCTGGGCAGCATTCAGGGCAGGAAAATCTGTGGATGCGGTTAATCCCGTAAGAAACATGTTTCCAGCGTCATCCAGTACGATATCATTGAAGTAATCCTGCCTGGAACCGCCAAATAACGCGGAATATAGCACCTCTCCCGTAGTACCGTCCAGCTTGATCAGCAAACCGTCGTTGTTTAATCCGGGCAGATGGTTTGACCCCTCAATGGTATCGGTGACTGGAAAAAAGCGATTTGCAGCACCCACCATTATAAGGTTGCCTTCCTGATCAAGAGAAACACCATTGGCCCATTCGCCGCCGCCAAACTGACCCTGTATGACTGTCAGAAATATCAATTCAGGATCGATCACCACGGGGTAGTCAGGATCATGCTTCTCCAGATGAAATCCAATAGAGGCATCCTCCAACATGACATATTGTGCCTCTATTTCATTTCTTGTCCCTTCGATATCCTGATAGGCGAAGGGTGTTTTCTCCACCAGTTCGCCTAGTGCTGTTTCAATGATAAGCTCACCCTCACTGTCTAGTTTCAGCGAGTTAACACCCTTATAGTTTACCCTGATCTGGTGGTAGTCAGCGCCAGGTGCAACATAAAATTCACTTTCGAGTATTCCGTCATCTCCAATGTACGCCATATCGATACCGGGATACAGCTCTTTATACATGACTGATCCATAGGTGGGAACATCGGTTTGCCAGTTTTCCGGATTGGGGTCTTTATAGAAATGAGCCACTCCAGGAAGTTTATTCTCTCCCTGAACTTCTGGTGCCGGATTGGCTCCCTCAAACTGAAGTACAATTTCATTCTGTTCTGACGTAGACTCATTCCGCCCGGATACAGTTTCGGAACGCCGGAGTTCGATTTTGTTCTGGTAGAAGAGTACGGTGTGACCGGCACCCTGAACATGGTACTTTGCATCGGTCCCGACCTGTCCCTGGTTGGCAATAAATCGGAGCGACTGGTTTGCAAACAATTTGCCTTTTGAGGCTTTGATTTGAGCTTCAGATTCGATGGTTGGTTGCTTATGAAAGAACAAAATCACAAATGTGACAAGCAGGGCGATACCTGCAACTGAACCTATCCCCAATGCTTTGGTTTTGGGAGAATGCATAATCTTTTTCATACCCTTTCTGATTTAAGTGGTCCCTGGTATCATTCTCCCCAACTTTTCTGGTTTTTCAATAAAGAGTCATTTTCTGCACGCGTAAGGATGCCCGAAAAGTAAATCCTTTATGATCAATTCATTAATTCATCCCAGGATTACTATAAAGTTAGATTTCCAAAAGCAGGCATGACTTTTGAAAAATAGTTTAACACTATTTTAACAAGGTATCTATTGCCCTTCTGAAACTGTTCGATAAAGCAAAAAAGTGAGGTAACCATTTTGTGGAAGCTGGCAAAGTTGTAATTTGTTGGTTAAAATTCTGAATGAATCCATTGCGTTTGCTTCAGTTTCCTGTATTGTTGTTACTGTTGGGCCTCTTTAACAGTTGTCAGGGTCCATTCAAAACTGAACAGAAGATCAGGCTGCTTATTCTAAGTGGCCGGAATAATCACGACTGGGAAACCACAACTCCGGTTTTGCATTCTGCACTGGCAGAATCCGGAAGATTTGAGGTGGATCTCACTCTGAGACCGGATACTTTAAATTATAATCAAATAGATCAGTATGATGTTCTCATTAGCAATTGGAACTCCTGGCCGGAGAATGATCTCAGATGGCCCATGGCCATGGAAGAAGGATTGATCAGGTATGTGGAGGAGGGAGGGGGATTGCTGTTCTTTCATGCATCTACATCGGTATTTTATAATTGGTCCGAATTTCAGGATATTTCTACCGCTGCCTGGGTAGACCAAACCCATCACGGACCAAACTGTCCGGTTCACATAACCATTGACAACCGGGACCATCCTGTCACCAAAGGATTTTCCGATTTTTACATCTTTGACGAATTGTGGATCGATGCAGGTCAGGATGATTCCTTTCAGGTATTGGGGAGTGCTAGTAAAGAGGATTCCTCAGGGATAGATGCAAGTAAACAACCTGCCATCTTTGTGAAAGAGGTGGGCAAAGGCAGGATTTTTCATACCATCCTGGGCCATGATGCCAGAGCCTTACGTAATAGTGGTTTTAAGGCACTGATCAGAAGAGCCGCTGAATGGGCAGCAACCGGTAAGGTTACAGAAGCTATTCCGCAAGATTTGAGAATCCAGGCAGCTGAGAAGGAACAGGCATATGGATGGATAGAGACGGACAGTACTTTTGGGCTGGTCCAAGGAGAAGATGTTATTTGGCAATTTAACCACAACACAAAACATGGGAAACCTTTCTTCCATCCCGTCTGCGTAAATCAGAACCGGATGACCTGCCTCAGTCCCGACGACCACATCTGGCATCTGGGACAGTGGTTCTCATGGAAATATATCAATGGGTTAAACTACTGGGAGTATATAGGTAAAAGCTATCGATCGGAAGGGATTACCGATATCGTCTTAACCCGATTTACCAAACATCCTGATTTTTCAGCAGATATTTACCTGGAGATTGGATACCATCCTCCAGCCGGTGTAACAATTCTCAAAGAACACAGATCTATCCATATTGCTGCCCCAGGAAAGGAGAGAACCTGTATGGACTACGAGTTGATATTCGAAGCAGTGGCTAATGAGGTGGTTTTGGACCGAACACCCATAACGGGTGAACCTGAAGGCAAATCATGGGGAGGTTATGCGGGTCTCTCCCTCCGGTTTAACCAGGATTTTATGGAACCGACCTGGATCACGGCAACAGGGAACAATCTGAACGTGAATGGGTCAACAGAGGATTGGCTTTATATGGGCTTCAAAGGACTATATGGAGAGTCTGTCGGATCAGCTATGTTCATTTATAATCAATCCAGAAGAGAGGGAGAAGGCTGGTATTTGATCCATGACACAGAAATGCCTTTTTATTACTTCAGCCCTGCTTATCTCTACCTGAAACCTGTTACGCTGCAAAGTGGAGATAAAATTCAACTCAATTACAGAATTTTACATATGTCCGGTGGAGCATCAAAACAGAGGCTCCAACTGGAGTATCAGAGGTATCTTGATGAGACTGCACAATAACACTTTACGAAAGAACTAAAACACTATTCAAATACAACTACTATGAATAATCAATCCAAAAAAATGAAGCGGAGAGAATTTATAAAAAAGTCGTCCTTAGGGACCGGGGGGTTACTCATTTCACCTACCCTGCTTCCATCTTCAGTGAATTGGAAGGGAGCCAACGACAGGCTGTTGATCGGACATATAGGCATGGGATCGAGAGGCACCGGCGAGTTAAGTAACTACTTTCTAAAGCTTGAGGGATCCCGGTCGGTGGCCATGTGCGATGTGTACCGCAACAGAAGAAAGAAGGCTGCGGAACTCGCCCAATCATATTACAAAACCCACGGCATTTCGGCACCTGAATGCACCACTTATCTCGATTATGAGGAGTTATTGAGCCGTGATGATATCGATGCGGTCCACATTACCACACCGGACCACTGGCATGTACCGGGGGCCATTCAGGCCGCAAGATCAGGAAAACATATTATGCTGGCTAAACCATTGGGATTAAGTTACCCCAATTACCTGGTACTGAAAGATGAACTTGAAAAACATGATGTGCGGTTTCATTATGCCACCCAACAGCGCACCATGCGGCATATGCAGTTGGGGATAGATTTGATCAGGGAAGGGAAGATCGGTGAGATAGAGCGCGTAGATGTATGGGCGCCTGGAAAAAATCCTGTCGAATCCCCAGTATGTAATGAGGTGCCTGTACCTGATGGCTTTGACTTTGAGAGATGGACCGGGCCGGCACCTTTGAAGAGCTACTGTCCCGACCGGGTGACCAATAACAGTTCCTGGTTTCAGTATGATTACAGCATTGGGTTCCTGGCTGGCTGGGGAGCTCATCCTCTGGACGTTCTGGTTTGGGGAATTAAAGAGGAGGTGGATGGCATCTATTCTGCCTCAGGGACAGGTACGTTCTGGCCTGAAGGAGGCATTTATGATAATATATACTCCTGGGATGTAAAATACAGCTATCGGAGTGGTGTTGAAGTCCATTTCCAAAGTACCGACCGGGCGAAAAAAGAGATGTTAAATCACCGTACCTTCTTAGACAGTAATGGCACCACCTTTTACGGTTCAAAAGGCTGGATCTCTCTGAGCAGGAGCTCAGGTGAATCAAATATCCCGGAACTGAATAAAAAACTCAATGATTTCCCCAAAGGTGAGGCAGGGCGGATCATCAGCGAACAGAACACCATGGGACAGATGTTTCTGGATGTAGCAAAGGGTAAGATAGGAGAAACCTGTCCGCTGGATGAGGCCATCATTTCCGATACCATCAGCCACATGGGTGACATTGCCATCAGATCCGGGCGAGAGGTAACCTGGGATCCTGCGAAAGGCCAGGTGATCAATGATGAAACTGCTAACAAGCTCTACATCCGCAAGATGAGAGCACCGTTCACAGTGCATGGTGTTTAGTGCTTTGTGCTTAGAGCAAGATAGGCACAAGCAAAAAGAAAGAATGCGTTAAATTTTCGGTTGCAGAGCATTTCCACCTATCATACTTTTGTCCACGAAATTCATATTTCTATTAAGCATAACATGTGTACAGATTTATCATTTGAAGAGAAATATAACGCAATAGGGAAGAAGGAATCTTTATATGAGGGGGTTTTTGTTACAGCTGTTACCTCTACTGGAGTATTTTGCAGACCTTCTTGCAGTGCTAAAAAACCTAAACCGGAAAACGTGATCTTTTATAACTCTCCTCAAGAAGCAATTCAAAACGGATTCAGACCATGCAAGGTATGCAGACCAATGGAATTAGAGGGAGAAACGCCTGAATACATTAAAAATATAATTAGCGAATTACAAAAGACCCCATATCTTAAAATTCAAGATTTTGATTTAAAACAAAGAGGAATAGAGCCAAGTCAAATACGAAGATGGTTTAAAAGACATCATAATATGACCTTCCATTCCTTTCAAAGAATGCTTAGGATTAACAATGCCTATAATCAGATAAAAGGTGGGAATTCAGTAACAGACACTGCTTTTGGACTAGGATATGAATCACTCAGCGGATTCAATGATGGATGGCAAAACATTTTTGGAAAAGCACCTAAAGACTCCAAAGTGAAAAACGTTATCAATATTATCCGTTTTCCCACCAAACTGGGCCCTATGTTTGCCTGTGCTACAGACAAAGGACTATGTTTATTAGAGTTCTCAAACAGAAGAATGTTAGAAACAGAATTCCAGGATTTATGTAAGAGGTTACAAGCAGTCATACTTCCCGGTTCAAATAAATACCTTGATTTAGTGCAAGTGCAGGTTTCAGAATATTTGGATGGTAAACAACAAGAGTTTTCTATTCCTTTGTTTACTCCTGGCACCGAGTTCCAACAATCTGTTTGGAAGATATTGCAGCAAATTCCGTATGGTGAAACCTGGTCTTACAAGGAGCAGGCAACTAGATTAAACAACCCTAAAGCAGTAAGAGCTGTTGCAACTGCCAATGGAAATAACCGAATTGCTTTTATTATTCCTTGTCACAGAGTAGTTGGAAGCAATGGAGAGTTAACAGGATACGGTGGCGGAATTGGAAGAAAAAAATGGCTTCTAACCTTGGAGGCTGAGAACTCAGGAAAATCCATACAAAGAGAAATAGAATTTGGACAGCAAGCGCCTAACATACAGCCTGGTGGCCAACTAAACAAATCATTCTGATATCGGACACACAAATAAGAGGCTGCCGTTAATGGCAGCCCCCTAAATTCTCCTGCTACTGTTGGTCAGGAAACAATTCATAGGTATGGGTGGGATTGTATCCCATGGTCCAGATGAAAGGAAATAAGAAAAAGATTCCACCTATAACGGCACCCACATCAACGGTCTCATTCTTGCTGAGCACTGTGTTGAAATCCTCGTAACCCTCCAGTCTGAAAGTCATGTATGTGGATGTTCCTGAAATGGCCTGGTCCGAATGCCTGTAGGGGGTGACGCCTCTGAATTCATCATTCATATAAACTTTGGCTCCTTCAGGGATGGTCTGTATCATGGTGGTGCTGCTGCAACTCAGAAACGATGCAGCGAGTATCACAAATGACATAACTACTGCGATAGATCGTAAATATGGTGTCTTCATAATTGAATCAGTTTTTGGAGTGAACTTTATGTAATAATTATCTCCCGAGTTTGACAGTTACTGAGTGATACCCCCTCTGTAACCCCTATAAACAC
>CAZURA010000070.1:0-27798 GCA_964622985.1 uncultured Bacteroides sp.
ATCTGTGGGGGAGCGGGGAGGTAACGAACCGCTCTACCCGGACATTCGATTTCTGCTAAACGGGACACCCAGAAACACTCAAGCCAAAGCCCTATATCGCTGATTATCCCAGGATTAACAAACAATCCGACAGGAGTGATGAAAACAGGAAGGAAAGAAATGCAAACGATTTTCTAGTTCCCCAATTCCACTTCCAGGTTTGTATCCGTTCCGATGTGGAGGTTGGTGACCTGGTACTTCATGTCGGTTTTGACTGGGAGGGTCACCTGGGTCTCTCCGCTAGCCGGAATGACAAAGCTGTGACCTTCTGACCTCAGGTGGAAGGGGATATCAGAATCGTTGGTGAAGATGTATAGATTTCCCCTTGACGATTCATCGTATAGTTGTTGAGTAATGGAAGCTTCAAAGATGGCTTTCAGGTACTCCTCTTTGCCTGCCAGCTGGTTCCCGAACCAGGCTGCCGTTCGGTTGTCCATCATCGCCTCTTTGAGGGATTCCAGGGTGCGTTCCCTGGCGAATACAAGGGTCATGGGCCTGTGATATTCCTCCAGATTGTAAGTATTTGAAATGATACCATGGATGTCGGAAGTGCCTATCACTGCCAGGTTCTTATCGATGCACCAATCCAATACCAGGGGATACCACTCCTTTTCGTTGAATACTTCGATGGCGTGAAGCCAACCTTTTTCATATAGCTCTGTGTGAATGTCCCACCACTGTGTGGAATCAGGCTGCTGTGCCTTCCATCCGGGGTGATTCCATATGATATAGGCGCCCTGATCTGACGCTGCCTGAAAAGCATCCATATAGTCGGGAGTGTCCAGTGCATTGACATCCGACAGAAAGAGTGCATTAAAATGACCGGGAGGCATTCTCCGCGTTATCTCCCCTGCATGAATCAGAAGGATGTTCTTCTTTTTGGCTTCCCATTTGGCGATCTCATAAGAAGAGTTATCATCTCCTTCTATAAATCTTTTCGATGGATTCCGCTCAATATGATCTGTAATGGCAATGGCATCCAATCCCTCCTGCCACGCTTCCTGAACCCTTACGGTAGGCCACACGACACCATCTGAAAACACTGTATGCATATGGAAATCGCATTTCAGTGTGGTATATTCACCAATATCGGGGATACGAATCATCTCCCTTTGGTTGTGACTGAGTAACCCGGGCATCTGGATGTTGTTGGCATCCTGTGCAAACAGGGCCATACCTGTGATCATTGTGATTGCTGTGAGCGCTGTTTTTTTCATGGTATGATCGTTTTCCAATTAATACTCATCCCAACTCTTGATGGAGATATCCTCCATATCCATCTTACAAATGGCATAGATGAATGCGGAGGCCAACCGGGCATTTGTAATGAGTGGAATATTATAATCTACAGCTCCCCGCCTGATGGTATAGTCGTTGGATAATTCGTGGGATGAAAGATCTTTTGGAATATTCACCACCAGATCGATCTTCTTGGCTTTGAGATAGTCCAATACATTGGGTTTCTTATCCTCATCGGGCCATGCCAGGTCGATGGAATCGATGCCGTTCAATTTCAGGAACTCATGGGTTCCATGAGTGGCATATAGCTGATACCCCTTATCTACGAGCATTTTGCATGAGTTCACCAGCTCCACTTTGGAGCGCATTTCTCCGGTGGAGAGTAAGATATTCTTTTCGGGAATGGTGTAGCCCACCGACAGCATCGCCTTCAGAATAGCCTCATAGTAGTTGTCACCGATACATCCCACTTCGCCAGTAGAGGACATATCCACACCCAGTACCGGATCGGCTTTTTTCAACCGGGAAAAGGAGAACTGGGGAGCTTTGCATCCTATATAGTCCAGATCGAAAATCGATTTGTGGGGTTTTTCGATGGGCACCCTGAGCATGATCTTGGTCGCCTGGTCGATCAGGTTTGATTTCAACACTTTGGAGACAAACGGCATGCTGCGGGAAGCCCGCAGGTTGCATTCGATCACTTTGATGTCGTTGTCTTTGGCAAGGAGCTGCATATTGAAAGGACCGGATATCTCCAGTGCTTCGGCCAGTTGACGGGCGATTTTCTTAATCCTTCGTACCGTCTCAAAGTAGATTTTTTGTGGCGGGAAGACAATGGTGGCGTCGCCGGAATGCACACCAGCAAATTCCACATGTTCCGAAATGGCATAGGAGAAGAGCTCGCCATCCCGTGCCACAGCATCGATCTCAATCTCTTTAGCCTGTTCAATAAATTCTGACACCACTACCGGGTACTGTTTGGATACCTTGGCAGCCAGGGAGAGAAAACCTTCCAGCTCCTCCTTGTTGGATACCACATTCATGGCTGCGCCAGAGAGTACATAAGAAGGCCTTACCAGAAGCGGAAAGCCCACTACGTCCACAAAATCATAGATCTCGTCCATACTGCTCAGCTCCTTCCATCGGGGCTGATCGATACCCAGATGATCCAGCATCATGGAGAACTTGTGCCTGTTCTCGGCATTGTCAATGGATTGGGGAGAAGTGCCCAGTATATGTACATCCTGTTTATGCAGTCGCATGGCCAGGTTATTGGGGATCTGTCCTCCCATGGAGACGATCACTCCCCGTGGTGACTCCAGGTCGTAGATGTCCATAACCCGTTCGAAGGTGAGCTCATCAAAATAGAGCCTGTCGCACATGTCATAATCGGTAGAGACCGTTTCGGGATTGTAATTGATCATGATGGAGCGATACCCCTCTTCATTCACTGTTTTGAGGGCATTCACACTGCACCAGTCAAACTCCACACTAGATCCGATGCGGTAGGCACCGGATCCAAGTACGATCACCGACCGCTGATCCTGACTGAATTCAATGTCGTGTTCATTCCCACTATAGGTCAGGTAGAGGTAGTTGGTTTGGGCAGGGTATTCGGCTGCCAGGGTGTCAATCTGCTTGACGCTGGGAACTATCTGGCGCTTTTTCCTGTGATCGCGGACGGTCAGCAGGTTTTGAGTTACGTCTCCTTCCATTACTAACCGGGCCACCTGGAAATCGCTGAATCCTGCTTTTTTGGATTGAAGCAACAGCTCATCATCCAGTTCCTCCAGGGATTGGACGCCCTCCAACTGCTCTTTCAGGTCAAATATATTTTTTAGTTTAACCAGGAACCATTTGTCAATGCGTGTCAAATCGTGGATCCTGTCTACGTTATACCCCTCAGAAAATGCCTGCTCTATCACCAGGATCCTCATATCGGTGGGTTCCGAAAGCTCCGTATCGATGTCTTTGATGACAATATCGTGGTTCCCTACAAAACCATGCATCCCCTGTCCGATCATCCGGATGCCTTTCTGAATCGCCTCTTCGAAGGTGCGTCCAATGGCCATCACTTCACCCACCGATTTCATGCTGGAATCGATTAGCTTAGAAACCCCCTGGAATTTGTTCAGATCCCACCGCGGGATCTTACATACGATATAATCCAGGGCAGGCTCGAAAAATGCCGAAGTGGTTTTGGTGATGGAATTCCGGAGTTGATGTAGCCCGAAGCCCAGGGCCAGTTTGGCCGCTACAAATGCCAGGGGATAACCTGTGGCTTTACTTGCCAGGGCAGAAGAGCGGGATAATCTTGCATTCACTTCAATTACCCTGTAGTCCTCCGAATTGGGATCGAGGGCATACTGTACATTGCATTCTCCGATGATCCCGATATGGCGAATGATATCGATAGATAATTTCCTCAGCTTGTGATACTCGCTATTGGTCAGAGTCTGAGAGGGGGCCACTACGATGCTTTCCCCTGTATGGATACCCAGCGGATCAAAATTCTCCATGTTACAGACCGTAATACAGTTGTCGAAACGATCCCTGACCACTTCGTATTCCACCTCTTTCCAGCCCTTGAGGGACTCCTCCACCAGGATCTGGGGGGAATAGGAAAAAGCCTTCTTTGCCAGCTTATCCAGATCTTCGGTGTTGTAGCAGAATCCGCTTCCCTGTCCGCCCAGTGTATAGGCAGCCCTGATAATGATGGGAAATCCCAGTTTATCTGCAGCTTTATGAGCATCCTCCACCGAAGTCACCGCAATGCTCCTGGGAGTCTTTACGTTAATCTCATTCAGCTTTCCCACAAAAAGCTCCCGGTCCTCCGTATCCATGATGGCCTGAACCGGTGTCCCCAACACCTGTACTTCATTTTTCTCAAGGATTCCCGCTTTATAGAGTGCCACCCCGCAATTGAGAGCAGTTTGTCCCCCGAAAGCCAGCAGGATCCCTTCCGGTTTCTCTTTCTGGATCACCTTCTCCACGAAATAGGGAGTAACGGGCAGGTAGTAGATTTTATCGGCTACCTCTTCCGATGTTTGTATGGTGGCAATGTTGGGATTGATCAAGACAGTATATACTCCCTCTTCGCGGAGGGCTTTCAGGGCTTGTGATCCTGAATAATCAAATTCACCGGCTTCACCGATTTTTAAGGCTCCTGATCCAAGGATTATAACTTTCTTGATCTGTTCGTTTATCATAATGCTATGTGACTGTTATAAGGTGGATCAGGATGACCCGTTCGGGGGATCCGGAATCCATATTTTCCGGGATGTAAAAATAGAAAAAAAAGATGAGAGATTTACGAAAAAACAAATAAAATGTATATTTTTGCATGGTAATTGTATAATTATACATATGCGAAACAGGAACGAACGTTTAATGGAGATCCGCCGGCTCATTGCCAATAAGAATATTTCCAGTCAGGAAGAGCTGATGAAACTATTGGTCAAGCAGGGTTATGAAATGACACAGGCTACCCTGTCGAGAGATCTGAAATACCTGAAGGTAGCAAAAATGCCTGATGACCATTTCGGCTATGTCTATATCCTTCCCGACAAGGAGCAGTCTGTGGAGGAGGTGGAGATGCAAGGGGCTGGCCTCAGTGGATTAATTTCCGTGGAATTTGCCCAGGGGATGGCCATTTTAAGAACGCTGCCGGGACATGCAAGCAGCATCGCCTATACCATAGATAACCTGGATGCTTATGAGATTGCAGGGACCATTGCAGGTGACGATACCATCCTGCTGATCCCGCGAGACGGAGTCTCCAGGTCGGATTTGGTAAACCTGCTCAAATTGAGAATGCCTGGCTTGACCCAGGAGTTGGCTCATTAAGAAAACAAGTATGAAAAAGGATATTCAAATCACTATAGCCTCAAAGGCACATCTCAAATATGTACTGGAGATCGAGAAAGCGATCCTGGATGCGTCCATGCAGAAAGGGACGGGTATTGCAGTACGGGATAGTGAATACCTGACTCAAAAGATCGTGGAGGGGAAAGCGGTCATTGCCTGTGGAGACCAGGGAGAGTGGGCTGGATTCTGCTATATTGAATCGTGGGGTCATAATAGGTTTGTGGCCAACAGCGGTTTGATCGTCTCTTCTCAATTCCGCGGAATTGGCCTGGCAAGCGAAATTAAGAAACGCGCCCTTGAACTTTCAGCGAAGTTGTTTCCCGGTGCCAAATTGTTTGGCTTGACCACGAGCCTGGCTGTGATGAAGATCAACAGCGGATTGGGATATCATCCGGTTACCTTTTCGGAACTTACGGATGATGATCAGTTCTGGAAAGGTTGCGAGACCTGTCCATATTACGATATTCTGGTAAGAACCAAACGCGATGATTGCCTCTGCACAGCCATGATCATGGACCCGGATGCCGATAAAAAAATGAATGGCAAAAATCACTCAGCCACCATGAAAGTGAATATTAACCACACCTGATTAACGACCCAAATGGAGAAAAAGAAAGTATTATTGGCCTTTAGCGGAGGATTAGACACCTCATTTTGCGCAGTATATCTGAACAAGGAGAAGGAGATGGAAGTCCACTCGGCCATAGTGAATACAGGCGGATTCTTTGATGAAGACCTGGAACAGATCGAGACGCATGCCAGACGGCTGGGGATTGTATCCCACCAGGTGCTGGATATTACTGCTGATTATTATGACAAGTGTATTCGACACATGATATTCGGTAATGTGCTCCGAAACCGGAGCTATCCGTTATCGGTCAGTTCGGAAAGGACTTTCCAGGCTATTGCTCTGGTCAACCACGCTAAAAAACATGGCTATAAATGCATTGCTCATGGATCCACAGCTGCAGGGAATGATCAGGTCCGGTTCGACCTGGTGATCCAGGTACTGGCTCCGGAGATTGAGATCATTACACCCATCAGGGAACTGCAGATCTCACGGGAAGATGAGATCGAATACCTGAAGAAGGAAGGGATTGATATGAATTACAGCAAATTGGAGTACTCCATCAATAAGGGCATCTGGGGGACCAGTGTGGGGGGAAAGGAGACACTGACCTCATCAGGTGAACTTCCCCAAGAGGCCTATCCCACCCCGGTGGAAAAATCGGGTACGGAATCGATTACTATCGGATTTGAAGAGGGAGAACCCATAAGCCTGAATGGTGAGAAATATGAACCACTGGTAATCATCAGGGAGCTGGAGAAGCTGGCTGCTCCCTGGGGTGTCGGACGCGATGTGCATGTGGGCGATACCATCATAGGGATCAAGGGCCGGGTCGGTTTTGAGGCAGCAGCAGCACGGATGATTATCGATGCCCACCTGGCACTGGAAAAGCATGTGTTAACACGCTGGCAACTGCACTGGAAAGAGCAGATTGGTCAATGGTATGGTATGTTTGTGCATGAGGCCCAATACCTGGAACCGGTGATGCGTGATCTGGAGAAATTCCTGGAGTCTTCGCAAAAAAATGTAACCGGTTCTGTGACGGTAAGACTACGGCCTTACAGTTATGCTGTAACCGGAGTGGAGAGCTCCTTCGACCTGATGAGCTCATCCTTCGCCTCCTATGGGGAGATGAACCGGGCATGGACTTCCGAAGAAGTGGATGGCTTTACCAGGATTCTGGGGAACCAGCAACGGATTTGGTATTCAGTGAATGAGTTGGAAAGTTAATGAGTTAGAAAGTTAGTTAGTAAGAAAGTTTGATCGTATGAAAAAGGTAGGAATAATTGGAGCTGGAAATATTGGATGTGCCCTTGCGAAGGGAATGGTCTCATATAAGAAGATGGCCCCTTCGGACATCCATCTCTCCAGGAAAAAGAATGGTTTGCTTAACAGATATAAAGAGCTGGGATTTACCGTTTCGGACAACCTGACTTTGGTTTCGGAATGCGATATCATCATACTGGCTGTCCTACCGGGTCAGGCCAGAGAGGTAGTGCTCGAAATAAAAGACTCTTTGAAAGGCACGAAAAAAATCCTCGGGAGTGTGGTATCTGCAGTTACCCTTCAGGAGTTGCAGGAGTGGACCGATGAGGAAGTGACTCTGGTGCGGATCATGCCCAACACTGCTGCCGAATACGGATCCAGTATGACCTGTATTGCGGGAGAAAGCGATGAAGCGGTGGCACAGGTGCAGGAGTTATTCGATCCCTTGGGGGAGACCATGGTGATCAAGGAACAGTTAATGCCCGCTGCGACAATTCTGGCCGCCTGCGGAATTGCCTTCTTCCTGAGATATATCAGGGCGGTATCCCAGGGCGGTATCCAAATTGGATTTCATGCGGAGGAGGCTGGAAAGATTGCCGCACAAACAGCCCGTGGAGCAGCAGAGCTGTTACTGAAGACCGATCATCACCCCGAAACTGAAATTGACCGGGTGACCACACCCATGGGGTGTACCATTGCGGGGCTCAATGAGATGGAACATTATGGCTTAAGCTCAGCCATGATCAAAGGTATTGTTAAATCCTTTTCAGGGATCAGTGATCTGAAATGAACGCAAAGGTTCCCTATACAGACCTTTTAATGGAGATGCTCTCCATACCGGCCACCAGCCGGAAGGAGAAGGAGCGTGCCGATTTTCTGGAGCGGTACCTGGTGGAACAGGGTTTTTTCGTGCAGAGAATTCATCACAACCTCCTGGTGGGGAGACCTGACAGTGAACGGGCGGATCGCCAGGTGAATGACCAGGCCCATGATACAGTGAGATTGCAGGTGTTGTTAAACTCACACCTGGATACAGTATCGCCCGCCAAGGGTTGGATTAATGATCCTTTTATACCTCACAGAGAGGGAGATAAGATCACAGGATTGGGAAGTAATGATGCAGGTGCCTCCGTAGTGACAATGATTGCTGCATACAAGATAATGGAGACTTCGGTAGCGGACCATATCAACCTGATGTTGCTGATCAGTGCAGAGGAGGAGGTCTCAGGAGCCCAGGGCATCAGTTCGGTTTTGCCCCGACTGGGGAAACTGGATGCTGTCATTGTAGGGGAACCTACAGGTATGCAACCGGCTGTAGCGGAAAGGGGATTGATGGTGCTCGATGGGGAAGTAAAGGGAAAAGCAGGACATGCTGCCCGGAATGAGGGCGAGAATGCTATCTATTACGCGATGAAAGATATTGAGTCCATAGCTGCCATAAGTTTTGAGAATTCATCGGATTGGCTACCCGATCCCGGTGCCCAGGTAACCATGATTTCGGCCGGAACAGGACATAATGTGGTTCCTGATATTTGCCGTTACGTGGTCGATGTTCGCAGCAATGATAAATACAGAAATGAAACCCTCTTGGAGTTGATCCGTTCAGTGAGTCAGGCAGAACTGGTACCCCGGTCTACCCGGCTACAACCCTCCTACCTGGAAGATGACCATTTTCTGATGGATACCATTTCGGCATGTGACCTGAAACCGTTCGGTTCATCTACGCTTTCTGATATGGCCCTGATTCCTTTCCCATCCATAAAGATGGGTCCTGGCGATTCTGCACGGTCACATACGGCTGGGGAATTTATCATGACCGGAGAGTTGGATCAGGGGGTGGATCTCTACTGCCAGTTTCTGGAATCCCTGAAAGAAAAGGTGGCTAAAAAGGGTTTACATCCGGGCAAAGAACAACAAACAGAGGCCTGATTGGCCAATGAAATAGATAAAATATTTACTGATGAAATTGTGGGATAAAGAGATATCGACTGAAGAGCTGATCCTGAACTTTACCACCGGGAAAGATCCCATCTAT
Source organism: uncultured Bacteroides sp. (assembly GCA_964622985.1). Classification (GTDB taxonomy): domain Bacteria; phylum Bacteroidota; class Bacteroidia; order Bacteroidales. The sequence continues at coordinate 9,015 of CAZURA010000070.1, forward strand.
GATCAACAGCTTGCCCCTTATGATGTGCTGGGTTCCATGGCCCACACCATTATGCTCTCTGAGGTGGGACTGATCACCGAAAAGGAGGGAGCAAAGCTGGTGAGTGAGCTGGCGGAAGTGTATAATAAGTCCCTTCAGGGAAAGGTTGAGCTGGAGCCCGGTGAAGAGGATATCCATTCCCACGTGGAGATGATCCTCACCAAAAAGCTGGGTGACCTGGGAAAGAAGATCCATACGGGACGATCGAGAAATGATCAGGTGATGGTGGATATCAAACTTTTTTTAAGAGATGAGATCAGGGATGTTGCCACTCAGACTTACTCCCTGGGGAATGTCCTGGGACAACAGGCAGAGAAGTATAAAGATTTCCTACTACCCGGTTACACCCATATGCAAGTGGCCATGCCCTCCTCATTTGGATTATGGTTTGGGGCGTATGCCGAGGCTTTGGCCGATGACCTCACCTTCCTCAGAGGAATCCACTCGGTGGTTAATCAAAATCCCCTGGGTTCGGCGGCTGGTTTTGGCTCTTCCTTTCCGGTGGACAGGGAGAAGACCACTCAACTGCTCTCCTTCGAAAATGCACATATTAGTTCTGTCAACGCACAAATGAACAGGGGCAAAACGGAATGGTATGTAGCGACCGGAATCGCAGCTCTGGCTTCAACATTAGCACGACTGGCCATGGATGCAGTCCTTTTCATGGGTCAGAACTTCAATTTTCTCTCCCTGCCTTCTGAGCTGACCACCGGTTCCTCCATTATGCCTCACAAGAAGAATCCGGATGTGTTGGAATTGCTCAGAGCGAAATGCAACCGGATATCTCAGATACCCTCTGAGATTTCCGCTGTTACGGGGAACCTTATTTCGGGATATCACAGGGATTTCCAGATCCTCAAGGAGATTCTCCATCCGGCACTGGAGGAGCTGAAATCATGCCTGAACATGATGCAGTTTGTGATGGAGCGGATCATTGTGAAGGAACAGATACTGGATAGTGAAATTTATCAATATATCTACTCGGTTGAAGAGGTAAACAGAAAAGTGAAAGAAGGAATTCCTTTCAGGGATGCTTACCGTGAAGTAGCATCAGAAATTGATAAAGGCCGTTATAGGCCTGGCCGGGATCACTCATATACTCACCTCGGAAGTATAGGAAATCCCGGCATATCAGTGATCAGATCAAAGCTGGAACAGGCATTTGCAGCCTTTCCCTTTGTAGATACTTCGGAGGTAGCAAATAGATTAAGGAATTATTACGAGAAGTCATGACGCACAGAAAGCACTTAAAACATAAGAAAAAGATTGTCGTGAAGGTGGGCACCAGCCTGCTGGCTTACGACAATGGCAAAACCAACCTACAACGGATGGAGAAGTTGGTCAGGGTACTGGCCGATTTGCACAACAGTGGCAAAGAGGTGATCCTGGTCTCTTCAGGAGCAGTGGGAGTGGGTGTGGGAATAATCGGACTTGAAGAACGACCTGATGATCTGGTGAAGAAGCAGGCACTGGCAGCTATTGGTCAGGCGGGATTGATCCGGCTCTATCAGAAGTTTTTTGATGAGTATAATAAAACGGTAGCGCAGGTGTTGCTTACCAGAGATGGGATCGAAAACAGCCTTCGCAGGAAAAATGCCAGAAATACATTGCTACAGTTGATCGATATGGGGATTATTCCGGTGGTGAACGAAAATGACACGGTGATTACCGAAGAGATTGAGTTCGGAGACAATGATTACCTGTCTGCTGCAGTGGCCACACTCATCCATGCCGATTTATTGCTTATCCTGACCGATACTGATGGAGTATTCACCTCGGATCCGCATGTGAACCAAACTGCTCAAAAGGTCCCTAAAGTGATGAAAGCCAGTGACGATCTTAAGAATATAGACCTGAACGGCTCCTCCAAGATGGGCAGGGGGGGGATGGCTTCAAAGATCGCTGCGGCCGAATTGTGTCGGGAGCATAATGTGGATGTGGTCATTGCCGATGGGGCAGATCCGGCTACCATTCTGGATGTGCTGGAAGGTAAGGATCTGGGGACCTTCTTTGTTTCGGATGCAACAAATCAGCTTGCTTCTGATTAGTGCTCAGTACCAAGTGCTTAATACTCAGTGCCTAGAAATGAAAGTAAGATAATATGCAAGAATTAATAGAGATTGGAAAGAAGGCGAAGGCAGCTTCTGGTCAGTTGGCCCATCTGAATACCGATCAGAAGAACAAGTTATTATTACTGGTAGCGGACCTGCTGGAGAAGCGGACAGATTCCCTGCTTAAGGCCAATGCGAAGGACCTGGAACAGGGAAAGGAGATGGGATTGAAAGGGGCCATTGTCGACAGGCTCACTCTTTCAGGAGAGCGAATTGCAGGAATTGCAGAGGGATTGAGAGAGATTGTCCAGTTGGATGATCCCATAGGTGAGATTGAGGAGATGAAAAAGAGGCCCAATGGTCTGCTGATCGGAAAGAAGCGGGTTCCCCTGGGTGTGGTTGGTGTGATTTACGAATCGAGGCCCAATGTGACTGCTGATGTGGCGGGCCTTTGCATTAAGACAGGGAACGTATGTGTCTTACGGGGAGGCAAAGAAGCTTTTCAGTCCAACAACGCCATAGTACAGATCTTTCATGAAGCCATTGAGAGTTGCGGACTCGATCCGAATATGGTGCAACTGGTACAGAACACTACCCGGGAAAGTGCAGTGGCCATGATGAAGCTCAATGAATTCCTGGACATATTAATACCCAGGGGTGGAGCAGGGCTCATACAGACCGTGGTCCAGAACAGCACAGTTCCAGTCATTGAAACCGGGGTGGGGAATTGTCATGTCTATGTGGATGATTTTGCCGATCTGGAGAAAGCGGTCGCCATCGTCTATAATGCCAAGACCCACCGTCCGGGTGTATGTAATGCAGCAGAGAGTCTGCTGGTACATGAATCTGTGGCAGAAAAAGTATTACCCGATATTGGAAAGGCCCTGGCAGAAGGCGGGGTGGAGATAAGGGGCGATCAAACCACATGCGACCTGATACCGGAGGCCAAACCCGCTGTTGACGAGGATTGGGCCACCGAATACCTGGACCTGATCATCAGCTCCAAAGTGGTGGGATCCGTGGAAGAAGCAGTGGAACACATCAACAGGTATGGATCCATGCATTCCGAAAGTATCATAACGGAAAACTACACCCATGCACAGTATTTCCTCGACAGAGTAGATGCCGCAGCTGTGTATGTCAATGCCTCTACCCGGTTTACTGATGGTTTTGAATTCGGGTACGGAGCCGAAATCGGAATCAGTACACAGAAGTTGCATGCCCGCGGCCCCATGGGTCTGAAAGAACTCACTACCAACAAATACGTGATCTACGGATCGGGACAGATCAGAAAGTAGGTAGAAAGTGTGAAAATCGGAAAAGGAGTTACTGCCGGGAACTTTAACCTGGAGTTTCCTAATCCGTCACTTTCATACTCTCCATTATGTTCTCGATGAAGAGATCAAAAAGATAAGCCGTGTCTGTGGGTCCTCCAGAGGCTTCCGGGTGGAACTGAGTGGAGAAGAAGGGTTTGGTCAGGTGTTTCATCCCTTCGTTGGTATTGTCATTCAGGTTGATAAACAGCGGTTCCCACCCTTCTGGCAAGGATTCGTTGTTGATCGCGTATCCGTGGTTCTGAGAGGTGATGTAAGCCTTATCTGTCCCCACCTCCAGTACGGGCTGGTTATGGCTCCGGTGACCATATTTTAATTTGTAGGTATCAGCACCGGCTGCCAGGGCCATCAACTGGTTTCCCAGGCAGATCCCGAATATGGGAATGTCCGACTGATAGGCATTGGAAAGGCTTTGGACCGTCTTGTCACACTTCTTGGGATCTCCGGGTCCGTTCGAAATGAAGAGTCCGTCGTACTCCTCCTGACTGATATCGTGATCCCATGGTACCCTGATCACTGTCGTGTCCCTTTCCAAAAGGTAACGGATGATGTTGTATTTTACCCCGCAGTCGATCAAAAGGATCCTGTACTTTCCCTCTCCATATACCTTTTTCTCCCCCACACTCACCTGGGCCACCAGGTTATCCTGGTTAGGATCGTAGGTTTCAGGTTCTGCTTCCTCAAATACCACCTTCCCCAACATCGATCCCTTTTCACGTAATACTTTTGTAATAAGCCGTGTATCCACATCAAAAATGCCAGGAATTTTATGCTGCTTCAACCAATCACCCAAACTGCGCTCTGCATTCCAGTGTGAATATTCATTGGAATAGTCGGATATGATCAGGGCCGATATATGCAACTGATCCGATTCAAAAAACTTATAGAGGTCATTTTCAGAATCGTCACGGGGCACCCCGTAATTCCCCACAATGGGATAGGTGAGTACCAGAATCTGTCCTTTGTAGGAGGGATCGGTCAGGCTTTCCGGATAACCGGTCATGGCAGTATTAAAAACAACTTCTCCAGCTATACTCTCTTCGTATCCAAATGATTTTCCTTGGAATGTGGATCCATCTTCAAGGACCAGTTTTATGGGTTTGAAATCCATATGGTTTATGAATTGTTTTTGATTTCTACTTTGATCAGGTTATTAATAATTTTCTCCGCCTGTTCCGGTGTGACTCGTTTAGCGACAATCTCCTTCTGTTGATCCAGGATAAACAACTGGGGGTAACTCTGGAGATTATAGAGCTTGCGGAAATCGTTGCTATAGGGGCTCCAGCAATTGACCCAGTCGTACATCTGGTTTTCATTCACAAAATCCACCCATTTCTCTTTGCCTTCAACGGAGTTGATCACATGAACACTGATCACCTCTACGCCCTTGTCTTTCATTCTGGAGTAGACCTGGTGAAGAGCGGGGGTGGATTTTTTACAATGACCACAGTCAGCTTCCCAGAAATAGAGTATGGTATATTTGGATTCTATGTCGTGGATGAAGAAATCCTGTCCGATGTGCGGATCTTTTTTGATAGCGGTATCCATGGCAGCCATCTCGAAATGTTCCCGGGGAACACGGCGCATAATCAGATTTGGGGATCTCTGTCCTATCAGGGTGGGCTTATTCTTCTCCAGGTTATCTTTCAGTTTGCTGATGAATTCCTTACTGCTCCAGGTAGCATCGGGTAGATAGTAAAATTCAGCAATGTGAAAATAGACCACATCCATCCCCATAAACTTGCTCTCTGCAAAATGGTTGAACAGTGTAATGAGCAGATATCGATAGAGTTCGCTTTCGTGACGGGAACCCTTCAGGAGATAATCCACGGCTACAATGAGTGAATCGGGATGTTGAGGCACTGCACGGGTCAGGTATCCTTTAATCTTTCCTTCATAAACCGGGGTGTGAAGCAACCTGACATCGAAAGGATTAAATCTATCGAAATAGTGATTCCGGTAGTAGAAGAACCTGAGGGAGTCATCGTGCCTTTTTTCACCCTTCAGCATCTCCTCATTAGGGAAAGGTTCCCGGGTGGCTCCTACAAAATCACTGATAAAAAGGGAGCTATGATCCGTCTCAATCCGATCCATATACACTTCCATCTCCTGGTTGATCTGCTTCTGTTTCTCCTTGATATGAGCCGAATCTGCTTTAGTAAGTGCGTTGACCAACCGGGCTTGCTGGTTTTCCAGCTCTCCTCGTTTTTGTTGCAGGTAATTTTTATACTCCTGGAAGAGTCTGTTATCAGCCGATCCTTCAAACCTGATGGTTCCGGCAAAGTCGGCAGTATCTGCTTCGACCCGTAGTTCCTGGTCATCTCCCAGCAACAGGTCGAAATAGTGGGAGGGACTGTAATAGATAAGGTACAATCCACCCTTGAACGGTTCCTCTCCTTCAAAAATTCCTTCACCTTTTCTGTCCAATATTACAGTGTCCTTGGGGACCATGCGGGTAGTGAAGTACTCTCCCAGGATCAGGGTGTCATTGGATAGCCCTTCAATGTGAACCGAAATGTGATATCCCTGTCCAAGAAGTGTGGTGGATAGAAAGATGAGTATAGTGGCAAATGCAGCTCCAAAACCCCTCAAATCAATCATGAAATGCTCTTTTTTTAAACGTTCAAAGGTAATGATTCTATTTTAAAACATATTGAACAATCGCCGTGCCATTCTTAGTCTAAAATCATTAACTTGCTTGGAACAATCACTGATCACATACTTTAATATTGCCAATGTATACACTGCTTGAAGCACAGAACCTGGTTGAGAAACATATACAGGCCATCTCTATCCCCGATACCCCTGCTGAACTCTATGAACCTGTCAAATATGTATTGTCCCTGGGGGGGAAACGCATCAGACCGGCACTGGTGCTTCTTTCCTGTGATCTTTTTTCCGGAGCTGTGGAATCTGCCCTTATTCCTGCTGTAGCCATTGAGATCTTTCACAACTTCACCTTGCTGCATGACGATATCATGGACAGGTCTGAATTACGTCGTGGCAGTCCCACCGTGCATGAAAAGTATGGTGAAAATGTGGCCATCCTTTCGGGAGATGTCATGTCCATTCTGGCAAGCCGGTTGATCAATCAGTCCCCCGGAGTCGTACTCCACACCGTTCATGATATTTTTACCAAGACAGCCATGCAGGTGTGCGAAGGTCAACAATTCGATATGAGTTACGAGGATCAGCTGACGGTATCGGAGGAGGAGTACCTGGGTATGATCGAACTCAAAACTGCCGTATTGATCGCAGCCAGTCTGAAGATTGGGGCTACGTTAGGTGGAGCTTCTCAGAGAGATGCGGATGCTTTATACGAATTTGGAAGAAATCTGGGTATAGCCTTTCAGCTGCAGGATGATTTGCTGGACACGTACGGGGATCCAGCAGTGACCGGGAAAAAAGTGGGAACCGATATTGTGGATAATAAGAAAACCTTTCTTATGATCAAGGCCCTGGAAAAGGCTTCAAATGCGCAAAGGAAGGAGCTGGAGAAGTGGCTCACCCGATCGGACTTTGTTCCTGAGGATAAGATTGCAGCGGTAACTGCAATATTTGATTCAGTGCATATCAAAAAGTTGACTAATGACCGGATCAAGGAATTCTACGAAAAAGCCATCATGAACCTGAAGGAGCTTAACAGACCGGAAGAAAGGAAAACCGAACTATTTAATTTCGCCTCTTTCCTCATGAACCGAAACCGGTAATTCCCAGTTTCAGCATCAACTCATTCTGATCAAACCTCTGTAATAGCACCTTTAATCCCTCCATGTGGTAGAGCACTTCATTCATTTCGCGCTGGATGGAAGATTTATGCCTGGGCTTCATGGCGTTGTAGTAGTTATACCTCTGGACCAACTTGTTGTGATGTTCAGTAAGGATAGAGTTGGCTTTATCCATCTCTCCGCATAGGTAATAGGCTTCGATGATCCCTTCATGATGTATAATTCCCCCCTCCCGGTCAGGCAAAGTGATCCCGCAAATATACTGGTCAAAAGGAAGCACATGTGAAGGAGCCAGCTCCATGCAATGGTCAAGCACCTCAATGGCTTTCTCCTTTTTATCTTCTTCCAGAAGCTGGAGGGCCAGACGGGTATGCAAACTCCTGAACCGGATCACTGAAAACGTACGAATGGTGTAATAATCCAACTGCACATCCTCTTCATTCATCCTTCCCCATTCAAAAGTATTGATCAGCCTGTCATACAGGGTATCTGTGTCGATCCCCCCCATTTCCAGTACGCTTTTTTGCGGAGTATTAACCGGGACCAGCCTGTAAGCCAGGCCTTCGTTGCGATAGTAAGATTCAAGCCCCATGGATCCGTCAAATCCGCCAGAAGTATAGTAAATGGGTCTTTTCCATTTGTTGCTGGTCAGGATATCCAGTTGGCCCAGCTGGCCTTTCAGGATCTGGGAGTTAGGAGAAAGCTGAATGCGTACTCCTTTCTCGATACGGTGCGCATTATACGGTCTGATGGTTCCATTGGCAATCACCTGTGCTGAATCTACCGGAATAATGATCTTATGGGTAGGAAGATAGTCGACCTTCTCCCCACTTCTCAACGGAAGCTTGGAGCGCGGGTCATCACTCTGAAAAAAATTGTTGATGTAGTCCATGCTGGCCCATTTCTCATTCTCTCTCACATAGACACTACTTCCCGGGATATCATCGTATTTGTTTTGTGGAAGGGTGAAAGGTAAGGGTTCCGAGGAGTAATTCTTCCACCTCATCTGGTCAATGTACCAGTCCATATTGAACAGCATCATATTCACAATGCGTACATCTTCCCTGACACCTTCCACATCCTGGACATACCAGAGGGGAAAGGTATCGTTGTCGCCCACTGTAAAAAGAACAGCATCCTTATCGCACGAATTGAGGTAGTTGCGTGCAATATCACGGGCGGTATAACGTCCGGATCGATCGTGGTCGTCCCAGTTCTGGACAGCCAGCAATACAGGCACTGCCAGGAAGGCGATCACCACCGAAAGGATGGCGGATAAATGGGCCCGGAGCTTGGAGTGTAGCAGATGAAATATTCCTGCCACACCCATACCCACCCAAATACTGAAAGCATAGAAAGAGCCGGCAAAGGCATAATCCCGCTCCCTGGGTTGGTAGGGGGTTTGATTCAGATAGATCACGATGGCAATCCCGGTGAGTATAAAGAGGCTCATGACCACCCAGAAATCACGTACATTCCGGTCCAGATGAAAAAAGAGCCCCAGCAGCCCAAACAGTAAAGGAAGGAAGTAGTAGGTGTTCCTGGCCGGGTGATTTTTGATATCATCAGGCAGATTTTTTTGAGGACCGATCCTGACGGAATCGATCGGTTTGATTCCGCTGATCCAATTGCCATTTAATACATTTCCATGACCCTGAATATCGTTTTGCCGTCCCGCAAAATTCCACATGAAATACCTGAGATACATATGGCCGATCTGGTAGCGGAACAGGAATTCCAGGTTATCCAGGTAAACGGGATTATTGATATCGCTGATGGTCCCAAACTCTTTATAAGCCTGTTTGTGGTTTGGATCTCTGCTGTACATCCTGGGCAGGAGCACCTTGGAGCCTTCCATGACCACCTCTGGTTTGCGGTGGGCGATTTCATATTTATTCTTCTCCTTGTTCAGTACATGAACAGGCTTCTTATACTCTATGTCCTTTAATTCAGCGTTATACAGATGACCATTGAGAAGGGGACGGTCGCCATACTGTTCCCGGTTCAGGTAGGAGAGCAGGGCAAAGACATTCTCCGGACGGTTCTCATTCATTGGAGGACCTGCCAGTGACCGGATCACGATAAGCGCGTAGGATGAATATCCGATAATGATTACTGTGATCCCAACAAGGACCGTATTCCATAGCACACTTTTTCTGAGGAACTGAGTCCTGTAGATGCCGTAGACTAAAGCGCCAATCAATAGCGCTACATAGATGACCACACCCACGTTGTAGTGTAATCCAATGCTGTTGGTGAAGAATTTCTCTACCACGGTGGCCCCCTTCACAATTCCAGGAATGATCCCATACATAATCAGTATTAAGATCACTACGGAAATAATCAGGGCGTATATCACTCCTTTGCGGGTGACCTGGTATTTTTTGAAGTAGTAGACCAGCACAATGGCCGGAATGGCCAGGAGGTTCAACAGGTGTACCCCTATGGAGAGACCTATCAGATAGGCGATCAGAATCAACCATCGGTTGGCACCCGGTTCGTCTGCATTATTTTCCCATTTAAGAATGGCCCAGAAGACCACGGCAGTAAAGAGAGATGAAGTGGCATACACTTCACCTTCAACGGCAGAGAACCAAAATGTATCTGAAAAAGTGTAAGCCATAGCTCCCACAAAGGATCCTCCCAGGATCACTATGGAATGGGTAGGAGTGAGTTCTCCTGCAGGATCCGTAAATATCTTCTTCAGTAAATGTGAGATAGTCCAAAAGAGAAACATTATGGTGAATGCACTGGCAAAGGCCGATACTGCGTTGATCATCATGGCCACCTTCTCTGTATTGGAGGTGAAGAGAGAGAACACACGGCCAATTATCAGGAACAGGGGTGCTCCCGGAGGGTGTCCCACCTGGAGTTTATACGAACTGGCAATAAACTCTCCGCAATCCCACAAGCTCACAGTGGGTTCCAGTGTAATTAGATAAACGATCAGGGCGATGGCAAAACTTAACCAGCCCAACGCTATATTTGATGTTTTATAACTCATGGGTTTCTAATGGTCTCTCAGTGTAATGATTGGCACGAATTTAACGCTTTTTTCAGGACCCGCAGTAAAAAAATTTGCATGGCAATTATTGACAGATTCAGAATTGGAATATATATTTGGGGTTCACCAAATCCAAAACTCATGGCTTCTGAAGGTATGAATGATCTGGATACCACCCTCTACACAGACTACCCTGAATTTGAATACGAATACGCAAATGTGCAAGAACCCAAAACCCTTCCCCCTGAAAAACAGGTTCTCACTGTAGGGCTTGACCATAAAAAGTCGGATGGATCCCCCTTTACCTATATAACCGGTTTTGTGGGACGGCGCATCGATCTGAGGAGAATAGAATCTGAATTACAAGGCGTTTGCCACACTTGTGGATCTTCCAAGATGTATGATATCGTGTTGAAGGGGGATGTCAGGAAGCGTGCTTATGTCTATTTGCGTTCCATTGGATATTCGGTGCAATTTGCAAATTACTAACCTTCTATCATATAACCTGAAGAGCAAAGGCAGGGTGTCTCTCATCCTGCTTTTGTTCATTTCAGCACTACTGAATGCCCAGTTTTACGAATATGGTCAGGATGCAGGTGACCTGAAGTGGTACCAGTTTTCCACGTCAAACTATAAGGTGATATACCCAAAAGGTATGGACAGCCTGGCCAGGGCATTTGCCAGCCGGCTGGAGTACTTCTATCCCTACCTGGGTAAACCATTGGATCACCACCATAGTCACATGCCTGTAGTTCTGCACAACGAATCCAGTTTTTCCAATGGAGTGTTTGTCTGGGCACCTAAAAGAGTTGAGATATTCACCAATCCCGATCCCAATGGATATCATCAGGACTGGTTGACTCAGCTGGCCCTTCACGAAGGAAGGCATGCGTTTCAGATTGACAAAATGGACCAGGGCATTACAAAAGCTTTATCCTATTTAGGTGGTGAACAGGCCGCCGGAGCCATGGCTGTTTTTCTTCCCTACTGGTATCTGGAAGGGGATGCTGTGGATGCTGAAACCCGTCTCTCCAACACAGGAAGGGGAAGGCAGCCCTCTTTTGAAATGGAACTCAAAGCTCAATTACTGGAGAAAGATCGCATCTACTCCTTCTCCAAAGCGGCTGTGGGTTCATTCAATGACTATGTGCCCAACCACTACAAGCTGGGATATGCCATGGTCAGATACGGGCGAAGGAATTATGGTGATCAGTTTTGGGTCGATTTTCAGCAATATGCGGCCCGGAAACCCTATTTGCTGAATCCCACCCACTTCAGCATGAAGACGTATGGCATCCGCTCGAAAAAGCAGTTTTACAAAGATGCGCTGGATGCATATAAGAAACATTGGACCCAACAGGCTTCCGGAAGGGAATTAACTCCATCAGAAAAGTGGAATCACCGGGAGAGTAGACACTATACTTCCTATACTTTTCCGTATCATATATCAGATTCTCTCCTGTTTGCCTACAAAACAGGTTTGGATCAGATCCCTGAGTTCGTATTCCTTGAAGAGAGTGGAAAGGAGCAACGCATTTTTCAACCCGGAGCCCTGAACTCAGGGCGGATCTCATTCTCAGGAACTCATGTGATATGGGATGAATTTGTTCCTGATACCCGGTGGAGCAACAGGAACTATTCGATCATAAGAACCTACGAAATGGCCACAGAAAAGGTCGTAAACCTGGGAACACACACCCGGTATTATTCTCCGGATGTTTCACACGATGGATCTCGCATTGCGGTCATTGAGCAATCTGAAAAACAGGAATTTCGGCTGATTCTACTGGAGATGGATGGATCTGTGATTGAATCCGTACCCTCACCCGGAAACAAGTTCATTCAACATCCCACATGGATGGAAACCGATTCGGCACTTGTGATGGTCAAGTCAGGCGCTTCCGGGAAGTCCCTCTATTATTACAGCCTGGAGCAGAGGAGATGGGAAGAGCTCTTTGATGCCGGTTTTGACAATATCTCGTATCCGGAAGTGCGAGATCACAAGATCTATTTCGGGGGCACATTTTCGGGGATAGATAATGTGTACTGCCATGATCTGTCTGATGGAGAGACTTTTCAGGTAACCTCAGCACGATTTGGTGCATTTTATCCCCAGGTTTCATCAGATGGCCGAAAGCTTCTCTACTCCGACTATTCGGCACAGGGCTATAAGGTAGCCATGATGCCCATGGAAGAGGGACTTTGGGATCCCCTGGAGGAGGTGCGGGATCATTCCGAACAGATCGATTATGAACAAACAGAGGATGAGCGTACTATTACGTCAGAGAACCTATTTGCAGATAGCACAACAGTGAATACGAAAAGGTATCATAAAGCATTGCATCTCTTCAACTTCCACTCCTGGCTGCCTCTCTATTTCAATTACCTGAATCCCAATCTCTATCTTAATCCAGAACATCTGCCGGTGAGCCCGGGTTTTTCACTCGTTTCGCAGAATCACCTGAGTACGGCAGTCAGTCAGCTGGGCTATGAATACAAAGAGGGGTATCATATGTTCCATTCCGGTATAAAGCTAAAAGGCCGTTTTCCTATCGTCAACCTCTTTTTTAACTACGGAGGTGAACCCAATGTGTTGCTGCTTGACGAAGGAGACTCATTAACGACACTTCCGCAAAACCTAACTTTTTCGGCTCAGGTGTATACCCCTCTCAGGTTGAATACGGGAAAGATCCTTTCTCTCATACAGCCCCGCATTGACTATACCTACCGAAGGGATATCCAATATGTAGAGAGCAACGATACCTATAGTACCGGGGCTCACTATCTCTACTATTATATATATTCCACGGCATACCTGCGAATGGGTAAAAAGGATATTCTGCCCAGAGCAGGCGCCACTTTTGCGGCCGGGTATTATCATGCTCCCTTCAATCATCAGATCTATGGATCTGCTGCCAGAGCAGGAATAACAGCCTATCTTCCGGGTTTTCTAAAACACCAGACCATCAAGCTCTCAGCATACCATCAAAAACAGTATCCCCTGGATTTGGGCCGACCTGCATTTATCAATCTGATAAGCCTTCCCCGGGGCTTGCACGGTATCTTCGGCGAGGAGATGACCAAATACAGTGCCGATTATGTGCTTCCTCTGTTGTATCCTGACCTGGAGCTATCGGGGCTGCTTTATCTTAAAAGGATCCGCGGGGCCGTGTGGGCTGATCATATGAAGGGGAACAATGTCATCATTGCTGAACCGGAGCCTCACTATGAGAATAAGAATTACACCACATATGGAGTGGACCTGATTGCAGATATTCACCTGATGAGAATCTCCTTCCCTCTTTCGGTGGGTGGACGGATTTATTATGAACCGGAGACAAGAAACATGGGATTTGAAGCCATCTATTCCATAGATATTGATTAACGGAACTCTACATCGTAACCACTGTAAAGGATCCCCAATGACTAGCTATTAATTGCCGGAGCTAAATTCTTTGGTAATAGTAAAATATCCCGGATAGTACAGAGTTTGTCCTCCCACCAGTACACTGGGTTTAATTTTCATGCTCAGACGGGTGGGCTGATCACTGGCGTCGATCAGGTTAAGGGCAAAATTGAGCATGGTGCGGGGATTATCCCCCTCCAGGTAATCGAACAGGTCGGCTCCAATCTGCACAGGAACGAGGGAGCGTCCTCCTGCCGGTGCGACTTCCACCCGGTCTGTGACTGTTCCCTGCGCCACCTGAACCTCATCGATAAATGCGATCCACTCGATGGAGTTGACTGCTGCAGTGGCTGCTCCAGGATTCCTCACTTCCACGTTGGCGGTAATTTCAAAAGGCAGCGTCCCTTTCATGATGTTGCTTACGATGGCCTGTCCTTCAAGGAAAGTGAGATCTGACCAGGCTTGTTTGTTTCCCATAGGGATGCGGCAAACCGAGGGATGTTCGGCAGAATGAAAACTGAATTCACATTTGGTTAAAGCTGTGAGTTCAGTCAGAATGGAGCAACCATTGAGGAGCATCAGGATGGAGGTGAGCAGTAACAGTTTTCTCATGGGTTAGCTATTTTTATGGGGAAACAGAGTATATGATTCACATCTATGTAAATGTATGAAACAAGCTGGAACTTTTTTATCCAAAATCTCACAAACTGACAGAAAATCCTCTAATCAATATCGCTCTGATCGAAAGATGTAAGAAACATGTTCGTTCTTTTGATGTGTGGATATCACCTAACATTGTAATTTTGTACCTGAGTGAACGAGATATATTCATATGGCTGGTCAGGATTCAAAAGGTATATCAAAAAAAACCTGGTGGCTATTCTGTATACCCTGATCTTTCATCTGGTGGTGCTGATCATTCTGATCTTTGTTAGGATTGAAGGTATGAAGAATGGGCGTGAACTGGGAATTGAACTGGAGTTTGAAGATAAGACCATTGAAGAGATCCTGGCTGAAGAGGAGGTAGTGGATGTCCCTGCCGAGTGGCTGGAGCAGGTACTACGTCTGAGGGAGCTGTCCAGTAACCGTGCTGTGAATGTAAATGCCGAAGATCAGTTCAGTGAAGATATCTCCACCGATGAATATGTAAAGGATCTGCTCGATCAGATCGAGATGGCCAGAAATCAGCAGGATAAGGAAAAACTTGAGGAGTTGCAGGCCATTTTGGCAACGGCTGATTATGTCCCTCCCCCGGAAGAAGAATCTGAAGAGAGCGACAGCGAGTTTACCGGTCCCACCACAATTACCTACGAGTTTCTGGATGAGCCTCGTCAGCGTCGCAAAGTGCTGCTGACGGTGCCTGTATACCGGTGTCAGGGTTCCGGACTGGTCCGGGTAGAGGTGGCTGTAGCCAGGAACGGACAGGTACTGGATGCTAAAATACAGGAACCCATTGAGGGGGAGGACCGGACCTGTTTTGCAAATGCTGCTGTGGCAGCTGCACTCACCTCCCGCTTCAGGATAGAACTCAATGGTCCTGAGAAACAGAGGGCGATGATCACTTACACCTTTATTGCGCAATAGTCTGCACAAGTTGGTTGGCCGACGCTGCAATTCCCCCTATATCCTGATCCATCATGCATTTGAAGTGCTTTTTAGGACAACGTTTGTGTCCGATTTTTGAACAGGGACGACAGCTTAATCCGTCCACCTGGAAATAGACAGAAGCAGGGTCGGTCCTGTAGGGAAACATACCAAATTGCAGCACCGTATTACCCCAGATGGAGATGATCTTTTTTTGGAAAGCAGCTCCAATGTGCATTAACCCGGTATCGTGTGTGATCAATAGCTGGGCCTGACGGACTAGTGAGGCAGATTGATGAAGGGTATAAGTTCCACACGCATTCAGGATGGGTTGGTCAGGCAGCGAGTTGACGATCATCTCTGCAACTTCTCTGTCACCTTGTCCGCCAAGTATGATAACGGGGCGACTCAGTTTTTTACATAGATCGGTGAGTAATTCGACAGGCAGTTTTTTAGTTTGGTGTTGGGCCCCGATGGCAAGACCCATAAAACCCTTTTGAAAGTCAGGAGGGAGGGTAGCCAGATCCACTTCCTGATCTTCCGGAATGAAGTACTCCAATCCAACCTCATCCCTTTCCGTGATGAAGGTGCGAATGGTATCCAGGTTTCGGTCGACCATATGCACATGGGGTAACCTGTTCCACTTGAAACGGACATAGAGCCATTTTTGCCAGTTGAGCTTATTGACCGAGAAGTCCATTCGCTTTAGTCCCACTTTAACCCGTGAAGTACGCGTATTGCGATGCAGGTCGATGATGTAATCAATCCCTTCTTTCTTAAGCTCCCTGAGGGTGGCCTTCATATCTCCTTCATAGGAGTGTACCCGGTCGATATGGGGATTGGCTTCGAGGAGAGGAACATAGGTAGATTTGGTCAGGTAGTGTATTTCGGCACCTTCCACCTGTTGTTTCAAGTGGCGTACAACAGGTGTAGTGAGGACAATATCCCCTATGGAACTGAATCGTACAACCAGAAATTTTACCATCTAAACCAGGTCCTTGAAGAAAAGAAGCAGGGCGAGCCAGTATTCTGAATTATGTTCGTTTTCGGCAGTAAGTGAGGCTGTTCCTCTGTTTCCTTCGCCAAGTTTAGGTTCGAACAGGGATACATATTTTTCATCCATACCCGATACCAACTGAGTAACATAGGTGAGTTCAGATCGACTGGAAGTGATAAACACAGGTTTCTTTAAGGTCGAGATGGTATCCTGTATGTTGATGTTGGGAAGAAAATATTCACCAGGACTCATGGCAACCACTGCTCTTACATTTTCATTTTCATTGGCCAGCTTCAGACTCAGCGATCCATTTGCACCGCTGCCGAACAGAATAACCGGGAGATTTGATTTACTACTCACATACCTGATGGCCGATTGCATATCCCACTGGACATTTGCAGCACCGGTAGGACATCGGGATTCCCTGCAGCGTTTGGCTGTTTCGTTGGAAATGAAGCTATTGTTGCCTCCATTCCGAAGATCAACAGCCATGCAGTTATAATCCATTTTACACAGACGACGTGCAATGGTATGAAACTCTCCACGGCTCGATCCCTGTTCATGAAAGAGAAGGATATAGGGATTGTCAGTTTCAGTGATATAGAGGTCGGCAGTAATCTCGAGACTATCTGTAGAGGGGAACGTGACACTACTTGTCCTGATTGCATTGAAAGAGCTGAAAATCAGCATTAATACAAGAATGCCTGAATAACAAACAAGTTGCCTGGTGGTGCTTTTCCGTTTACTATTTCTTTGCTGTTTCTGCAAGAACAATGATTTTGTTGTTTTTAACTTCTATGACTCCTCCATCCACGTCAAAATGGGAGGTACCACCCCAATGTTCAACAACCTTGATCACTCCCTTATCCAGGGTGGAAATGATAGGGGCATGGTTCCGTAGAATCTCAAATGAACCTTTGGATCCGGGGACCTGGACCAGGATGACCTCTCCAGAGAATATCTTATGATCCGGTGCTATGATTTCAAGCAACATACCACATTAAGATTTAGTTTCGGCTAGCATCTTCTTCCCTTTCTCAATAGCCTCTTCGATAGTTCCTACAAGATTGAAAGCGGCTTCCGGATATTCATCCACCTCTCCATCCATGATCATATTGAATCCCTTTATGGAATCTTCAATATTTACAAAAACACCAGGGATTCCGGTAAATTGTTCAGCCACATGGAACGGTTGTGACAGAAAACGGGCTACCCTTCTGGCCCTGTGTACTACCTGTTTGTCCTCTTCGGAGAGTTCATCCATTCCGAGAATAGCAATGATATCCTGAAGTTCATTGTAACGTTGCAGTAACATTTTAACACGCTGAGCCGTGTTGTAATGCTCCTCACCCAGCACATCAGCTTTAAGGATCCTGGAGGTGGAATCGAGCGGGTCAACCGCAGGATAGATTCCCAGTGAAGCGATCTTTCTGCTCAGAACGGTGGTGGCATCCAAATGGGCAAAAGTGGTTGCAGGTGCAGGATCTGTCAGGTCATCAGCAGGCACATAGATGGCCTGGATGGAGGTAATCGAACCTCGTTTGGTGGAGGTAATCCGCTCCTGCATGAACCCCATCTCCGTGGCCAGTGTGGGCTGGTATCCAACCGCTGAAGGCATACGTCCCAACAGGGCCGATACTTCGGACCCGGCCTGGGTAAAACGGAAAATGTTATCTACAAAAAAGAGAATATCCTTTCCTCCGCTCTCCTCATCTCCATCCCGGAATGATTCTGCCACTGTTAGACCCGAAAGCGCTACTGTGGCACGTGCTCCGGGAGGTTCGTTCATCTGTCCAAATACAAGGGTAGCCTGTGATTCTTCCAGCTGTTCGTGGTCAATCTTAGAAAGGTCCCAGGAGCCTTCCTCCATACTTTTCTCAAACTCCTTTCCATACTTGATGACACCGGATTCGATCATCTCCCGCAACAAGTCATTTCCTTCCCTGGTTCTCTCACCCACACCTGCGAAAACCGATATCCCTTCATATTTCTTGGCAATGTTGTTGATGAGCTCCATGATGATCACCGTCTTTCCGACCCCTGCACCGCCAAACAGACCGATCTTGCCTCCTTTGGAATAGGGTTCCAGAAGATCAATCACCTTGATCCCTGTAAAAAGAACTTCCGATTCTGTAGAGAGATTCTCATAAATAGGAGGATTATTATGTACCTGGTATCCCCCTTTACTATCCACCTCTCCAATTCCGTCAATAGCCTTTCCCACCACATTCAATAAACGGCCTTTTACAGTATCTCCTTTGGGCATTTTAATGGCCTCGCCGGTGGCGACTACCTTCATTCCACGCTGCAATCCATCTGTGGAGTCCATGGCAATGGTCCTGACGGTATGCTCACCAATGTGCTGTTGACACTCAATTGTCAATAATTGCCCGTCAGCTCGTTGAATTTCAAGAGCTTCATGAATATTAGGGAGCTTACCTCCAGCTTCCTCAAAACTCACGTCAAGTACAGGGCCTATCACTTGTATGATTTCTCCGGTCATCTTTGCCATTGGGAAAGGTATTTATTGCTACGAAAATGTATTAATTTAAGATGCACAAATTTAGTATTTTTAAACTAGTTAGAAACTAAAGTTTCCTTGTATATAAATTGTTGATAATGAGATAAATAAACCAGGAAA
>CAZURA010000071.1:0-27512 GCA_964622985.1 uncultured Bacteroides sp.
GAATAAAGCTGAAAAGACTTTATCCGACAATATCGTCCTGACATGACACTAGCCTGAAATGGAAATGAAGATTAAACCTGTTTTATGCTATTTGTTTGTTATCCAGTTCCTCATAATTGCGGGGCAGGTGAACGGACAAGTGGTTACGTCGGATACAACGGTCCAAAGGGAAAATGCCATTAAAGTGTTTGTTGATTGCTTTTACTGTGACATGAACTATATCCGAAATGAGATCCCTTATATCAATTACGTTCGCGATGTGAAGGAGGCGCAGGTCTATATCCTTGAGACCTATGAGCCCACAGGAAGTGGTGGGAGGAAATATACATATGCTTTTGTGGGACAAAAGGAATATGAGGGAAGAAATGATACATTGGTTTACTCCAGCAGACCAGACGATTCAAGGGATTACAGGAGGATATGGCGCACACAGATGTTGAAGATGGGACTTATGCCCTATGTGGCTCGAACCCCGCTGTATAACGAAGTAGTTATCACTCCCTCGGAACGAATGGTCTCGGAAGAGGTTATCGACCGATGGAACAATTGGGTATTTGAGATTGAGGCTGAACCTGAATTCGAGGGGGAGGAGTCCTATAATGAGTTATCATTGAATAGTTCTGTGTCGGCAGTAAAGATCAACCATGATTGGAAGCTGGAGTTTGATTTCGATAACCGGTTCAGTCGCACAAGATATACCTATGAGGATGACCTTTATACCAACGATAAAAGCTATAAAGGTATGGAGGTGTTGGCAGTTAAAAGCCTGGGGGAGCACTGGTCAGCAGGAGTGAGGAGTGAAGTGGTTTCATCTTCGTACACCAACACCAGGTTTGGAACCGATATTATGCCTTCCATTGAGTACAATATATTTCCATATTCCAGGTCCACTCACCGACAGTTCAGGATCTTATATGGTATGGGAAGCTCCATCAACAAATACAACGACAGCACTATTTTCAACAAGATTGAAGAGACTCTATTTATTCAGCAATTGCAGCTGGCTTACCAGGTGCAGGAGAAATGGGGCTCCATCAACATCTCCCTGGAGGGCTCAAATTTTTTGCATGATTTAACGAAAAATCGCCTGGAATTAAGCGGGTATATTAGTGTCCGGATCCTGAAAGGATTATCCATTAGAATGTTTGGTGGAGCAGCCCGGGTCAATGATCAGCTCTCCCTGGTGAAAGGAGAACTGACCCAAGCGGATATTTTGCTTCAGCTGCAGGAGTTGAAGACCAGCTATAATGTGGATGGCCGGATCGGGATTACCTATACCTTCGGTTCCATATATAACAACATTGTGAATCCCCGTTTTGGGAACGGAAGAAGAAGGTTCTTCTAGCAAAGCCGATCTTTTCTTTCCGGGTGTGAGGAGTCTAATTGTTCACCTGGGTTACATTTCCCACACCGCTAATCTCGGAAATCAGGCTTGGGTTTCCCTGATAAAGTATATTTCCCACTCCGGAGATTTGGACATCCAGGATGTTCACCACATTCAATTCACATCTCCCTGCACCGGAAATATCCACTTTGCACTCTTCCACTTCCAAATCGTATGCATGTACATCTCCTGTACCTGTAATGTAAATACCCAGATACTCCTGACTGGAACCACTCAGGGTAAAATCACCCGCTCCGGTCACCGACACATAAGAGAGAGAAGGGATTGCAATATCGGCAGAGATCTCTTTGCTCCTTCCAATTCGATATCTGTTTTTGAAACCTATGTGCAATACCTCATCGACCACCTCAAAGGTCATTATATCCAGTATTTGGGACTGGGCTGTTACTTCGAGAGACTGAGCCTCTCCCACGTGTATATCCACATCGCACGTTCCGGTGACGCTTACCCCGTTGAAATCAGAAACGGTTACCTCCATGGTTTCCAGGTCGCCTGTACCTATCACGGTATGTGACATATAGAGATCACATGAAGTCATGTATAACAGTGCAACCACGGTGATCCATACTGTTTTGTTTGTTTTCATGATGTATACTTTTAATGCGTTCTACCTGTAATGAGATGAGTTTGCAGTAAAAGTTGCATGTGAGAGAAGAAATTGCACAAAGCGGGAAAGAGATCGTAGCTCGGCTACTTCCGGATCAGGTGAATGATCTTGATTAGCTTTTTTATTATTTCATCCTAAAGATGAAATCTCCTCCCTCATCGCCCACATTCTGGATGGTGCCGTAACGGGGAACGTTGGGTGAGTTATTGAGCACGGTGGTTTTAAAACTGTTGAACAATTCCTCTGAAGGCAGGTGCTTTGCCTTATTGTCATTTAATTCTCTGATCAGATACTTTACAAAAACACTCTTATCGGGGACCTCCTTCAAATATCCGCTGGTCATGGCTTTCCTGCTAGGCAGTTTATGCAGTTTCTGTATGCCTGATTCCTCACGAAAAGCAGACCTGGTCTTGAAAATGGAACCACTGAAACAAGCATCGGCAATCAACAGGGTGTGCCGCGACTGAATGCTTCCTATGAAATCCCTCAGGGTGCTGTTGCGGAACCAATTAGCCGTATTGCTCTTAGCAGCATCGCTGGGGAGCCAGTAACCAATCTCCGATTTATCATCCCAATAACCATGTCCTGCAAAAAAGATCAGCAGGTTGTCATGTGTTGTCACCGATCGGCTCAATTCATCCATGGCGATAATCATTTCAGTCCTGTTGGGATTTTTGAGAAAATGAATCTCATCTCTGTTGAAAGAGTACAGACGAACCAGAGTCCTGTACAGACTATCGGCATCAGATATGGGATAGTCCAGGTCTGTGATCTTCTCATCCTCATAGTCATCCACTGCAATGATCAGGGCATGGTATTTCCCCTGTTGGACCTCCTGTTGCCCTACACTCCTTTTAGCATTTTCATCCGTACACCGGATCGTGAAACCACTTCTGGTCATATTCCCTTTGTAACTTACGGCCACAAGTTCCACGGGATTCTCTCCATGTTCCAGCTCCATATTCAGCTGGAATACTCCACTACTGTTGATGTCCACCCTCTGCCGATTCACCAAAACGGTTTGAATACCATCCGGATCATCGGCTTTTCCGATAAGTAGTATGGAAGCCCGGTCATGTATTACCTCCCCATTTACCGGTTCCGGTGAGAATAGAGTGATGACAGGTTGTCTGGAGGAGGTGACAGGAGCTTTTACAGTTTCACTCTTGGTGGGAGTGACATCCACCTCTATTTTATCCATTTGCGAAACTTCCTCGCTTCCATATGCCCATATTTTGAGGTGTTCGGACAGCAGACAAGAGGAGATGAAGTCATTTTTCACAGGGTTTGCATCTACAGAAAGCACTATATGTTCCTGCTTTTCTGATCTTTCTACTCTTTTCCGGGTTTCAAGATCCCATAGGCATATGTACTTATCGTGCCCCCCACTGATCAGCTGATTTCCCGATGTGGAAAAAGCCACGGTTTGCACCCAGTCCTCGTGTCCGGAAAGGCTTCCCTGGGAGGATAGATCCCTGGTGCTCCAAAACTTTATCAAGTGATCATCCCCTCCGGTCGCCATGTAACTGCCATCAGGACTGTAACGGATGCACCTGATCCAGCCATCGTGTGCCTTCACTTCATGAGTATTGGCTCCGGTTCGAAGATCCCATAACCTCAATGTCCTGTCTGCACTTCCAGAGGTAAGCGAAAGACCATCTGGGCTAAAGGCCAGTGAAGAAATGGTTTTTCTGTGTCCAGGCAACTCATACTTCAGCTGCAGCTGGTCCTGTGCCAGTGTCCATACACGTACCAGTTTGTCCTCTCCTCCTGAAGCAAGTAAGGATCCGTCCTTGCTAATTGCCAGCGCTTTAATGGCGCCAGAATGATTGGTAAACTGGCTGGAAATTCTGGCTGGTATAGTATCCCAGTCCCAGCAGGAAATTACACCCGCCTCATCAGCGGAAAAGAGTAAGTTCTCTTTGTTTGAAAAGACAATTCTGTTTGGTCTTTTGTCCAGTCCCGTCAGCGTCCGGATTGCATAACCGCTTTCACTGTTCCAGAGCATGATGTTGTTATCAGAACCGGTGGTGGCCACATAGTTACCATCCGGACTGTATGTGGAATGATATATCAGGTGATTGGTTTCACTCACGGTCCTCTTTACATTGATTTGCCCATCCATGGGCATACTCCATATGCCCATAAATACCCATCCTAATAGCAAATAATGTCTCATAAATAGTAAAATTATAACTCTTTGGATTTCAAAAAACTGAGTCGTGCACCCAAGTGTAGCTCCAAGGAGTGGTAATTGGAATGATCCCGTTCTCTCGCAAACTTGGTTTCATCCAGCATCACTGAATGATACCTGCCTTGCAGGAATATGCCCAGATTCTCCCCTAACACATATTCTACTCCTGCACCTGCATAAAAGCCAAAGTCTTCTGTGTAATCATGCCACGGGTGTGGCGCAAATGGTCCATATTCATCCACCCTTCCCAGTTCTTTATAGGCTTCATATTCAAGGTTCATGAAGTGAACATCTATGGTTGTAAAGTTGAAACCTGCGAAAAGGTATGGATTGAACTTGCTTTCCGGTCTGAAATAATACTTGGGCCCAACACTCAAATAATAGGTCGTAAGATAAAGTTCATTATCACCCTTTTGTTGGGTGATATAGTTGACTGTGTCGGTATAGATCTCATAATAGAGGTAGCTAAACGGTTCCGACTGCTCATCCGAGTAGTCATAAAACCAGAAGGAGGAGGACATGTACCCAAAAGCTACTTCCAGTGATAAGTGCCTGCTCAGGTTGTACTGGAGGCTCGCGGAGAACGAGATACCAAGCTCGAAGTTAGACATCAATGTGGGATCATGTTTGCCGCCCTGACTAACACCTTCAGGCAGGTAATCGGAAGGACCGACGGTATTGAAGGCTCCTGCGGAGAGATTCAGGCTCAGTTTCTGTTCAAACTGTCCCAACAACGGGACACAGCTCATGGCGATAAGGAAAAGCAGATGTGTAAATCGCATGTGTATAACTGTTTTCTTTGGTGGTACAAGTTATTCAAGATAACATCTTACTCAATTGAAGTCAAGTGGCAGTGTCAATTTCCCTCAATACTTTGTATCTTCACCTGATCATCAAATCCATTGCCAATGCAACCAAGGGTATGCTATTTGTTATCAATTCTTGTTCTGTTCATCAGCTTGCTAGTTGCATGTCATCGCAACACAGGGAACAGGTTTGAGGGAAAGGGCCAGGATAATGAGAAAACTGGATCCGTTGTTGCTGAGGCAGAAGCCGGACGACCCTCAGCCGAGGAAGAGTTGAGACAGGCATCGCTACAGGGGGATGAGATGAAGGTGCAGGAGTTACTCGAGGCCGGAATTAATGTCAATGCTCTGGATCAGGAGGGTCATACATCACTCATGTTTGCAGCATTCAACGGGCACTCTGGCATTGTTTCAGCTTTGATCGATGGTGGTGCTGTAGTGGATAGAAGAGATTTGCAGGGGCAAACAGCATTGCTATACGCCTCCACGGGTCCATTTCCTGAAACCGTGAAGATTCTGCTGGACCAGGGCGCAAAACCTAACGTTATAGATTCCCACGAACGTTTTTCACCCCTTATGCATGCTGCAGCCGCTGGAAATATAGCAATAGTCAGGCTGCTTGTGGAATATGGAGCAGATCCGAACCTGACTGATGTGGATGGAGATGACGCTGAGACCTTTGCCAGGCAGGCAGGGCATGTGGAGGTGGCAGATTTCATTAAATCGGTGCTTTGATGTGGATAAACTGAATGTATGGGATTTTCTATGAGGGTTGATGCAGTGAGGTGTTTTTTCTTTTTTCTTTTAGTGTCTTTATGGTGGATAGCACCTGTATCGGGTCAGCCGGGACAAGGCACATTGCCTCAGAACTCTTATGAGGATGCAGTGATTAAAGCTTTTGGGCTTGACCAGGATCTGGTGAACGGTGTACAGTATTTCGACCGGTACTCTAAATACAAAGGCATTCCTTATTTCATGAGTATTGGATTCGAATCAGGTGAGCTTACCTTACAGGATAAGAAATTTTACGACATTAAGTTGAGGTATGACTTGCTTTCTCAACGAGTGGAGATCGAATATGACCATCCTCACGGAGGATTTAACTGGATGGTTGCCGTAACGGATCATATTGAGGTATTTCGATTGAAGGGTTTTACATTCAGAAAGATGACACTGGAAGTCTCCGGTGAAAAGTTCTATCAAGAGATACGGACCGACCATTTTACCTGTTTTGTGCATTGGGAAAAGAGACTTGCACCGATTCAGAATGATCTCTTTTATTCCCATGAGTTCTCCGATATGAATGCTACCTGTCTGCTGGAGTTGGATGGCAAGGTCAGTCAATTCAAGAACAGAAAGGGTTTGGCAGAACTGTTTCCGGAGCATCTTCAGAAGCAGGTGAGGCAACTACTGAAACAACATCAGTTCAAGGTGCTTAGCGCCACTCCACAGGATATGGTAGTCACCATGAACGCAGTAGCTAACCTGTTAAAAAGCGTACTTGTGCCATGAGTCGCATTCTCAGCTGTTACATCGGACTCTTTTTTCTTCTGTCTGCTCTGAATGGGCAGGAGGCAGATCTGAAGTTCAGCGGGAATTTCATCGATCTGACATTTGTGGATTTTGTTACAGAGGTGGAAGCAGAAACCGGAGCAAGCTTTTATTACATGGAGGATTGGGTGAAGGGAATCAGGATCACCGCATCGGGGGAGGGGATCTCATTGAGAAGGACGCTGGACAGGGCTCTCTTACCTGCTGGCCTGAGTTATCACCTGGATGAATATAAGCAAATAGTGCTTACCAACCAGTCACCCTGGATTGCCCGACTCCCTGAATATGATGGCAGGACCAGACAACGGACCGGATTCCCGGATGCAGACAACGGCGATCATCTTACTTCCACTGAGAGAAAGTACATTGAAGGGAGACGATCGGGATTGCTGGAGACCATTCGTATTGGTAACGGGGAAACGGGTTTTGGTTCAGCTCGTGCTGTCATACATGGAAAGTTAACCGATAAGGAGAGTGGTGAACCTCTTATTGGAGCAACTATATATATTGAAGAACTGAAAAAAGGAGCAGCCACTGATGTCAACGGCCAATTTAGCCTGGTCGTTCAGCCCGGTAAGTATACGGTAGAGTTCCTCTGCATGGGCATGGAGAGTCAAAAGCATTATTTGGAAGTCTACTCGGGAGGGAATCTTTCCGTTTCCATGGAAAAGAGCCTGATCGCCTTGAATGAAGTGGTTATAGAAGCCAACCGGTACCATAACGTACGAGGGACACAAATGGGATTTGACCGCCTTAATTACAAAGTGATGAAAGAGGTGCCAGTGGTGATGGGAGAGAAGGATGTGCTGAAAGTCGTTCAGATGCTTCCCGGAGTTCAGAGTGTGGGTGAGGGAGCGGCCGGATTTAACGTCAGGGGTAGTGCAGCCGATCAGAATATGATCTATGTGAACAAGGTGCCGGTATATAATAGTTCTCACCTTTTTGGATTCTTTACTTCATTCAGTCCCGATGTCGTGAAGGATTTTACCCTGTACAAAAGCAACCTCCCTGCCAAATACGGAGGGCGCCTGGCCTCCTTTTTTGACATCTCTACCAGGCAGGGGAATATGAACCAGTTCACTGCCCGAGGCGGAATCAGTCCTGTGACAGGACATGTGGCCATAGAAGGACCCATCAAAAAGGATAAGATGGCTTTCGTTTTCAGCGCCCGGTCGACCTATTCCGACTGGATACTGAACCGGCTAGAAGATCCTGAACTCAGGAACAGTGAAGCCAGCTTCTATGACCTGTCAGGTGCAATTACCTGGGAGCCAGGCGATAAAACCCTTGTGAAAGCATTTGGATATACGAGCAGCGACCATTTTACCATTACTACTGCCAATCAGTATGCCTACTCTAACGGAGGTGCGTCTCTGAATGTGAGGCATCGGTTCGGACCGAGAATGACAGGCGATATGGCACTTCTCTTTGGAGCGTATGAGTTCGAAAATGTTGACCTGAATATTCCTTCAGAAGCCTATGAGCATGTTTACCGTATTCGACATTATGAGCTTAAGTCCGATTTTACCTGGCTATCCCTGGGTCGCCATAAGCTCACCTTTGGGGGTAACACCATTCTATATAATCTAAACCGCGGAAATGTTGAACCTTATGGTTCATATTCAATCAGATCACCTCTGGAACTGGGTGTGGAAAATGGGATTGAAAGTGCTCTCTATGTGGCAGATGAGATTACTGTTTTACCAAAACTGACCCTCTATGCCGGACTTCGATATGCCTTCTACATGTCCATGGGACCTGACCAGTTGATGGTGTATGAAGAGGGACTTCCACACCGTCCCCAACATGCAACAGGTACACTTTCGTTCGCACCGATGGAAGTGATCCACACCTATTCGGGTATTGAACCCAGGTTAGCATTGAACTATATGATCGGGCAAAACAACTCCTTGAAATTCTCATATAACCGGGTACGGCAGTACCTTTTCATGTTGAGCAATACGATCGCCATTTCACCTACCGATCAGTGGAAATTGTGTGATCCTCACATTATTCCACCTCATGTAGATCAACTCTCCATAGGTTACTATCACGATTTCCCCGGTCGGAGTTTGAGCACTTCGTTGGAACTCTACCATAAGTGGATATCCAATGCAGTGGATTACAGAGATGGTGCCAGCTTTATAAGCAGCCCGCATGTGGAGACGGAGATCCTCCAGGGGGAACAGAAGGCATATGGAGTGGAAGGAATGATTAAGAAAAATGCAGGAAAGCTTACTGGCTGGCTGGCCTACAGTTATTCCAGGTCGTTTATGCATTTTCAATCTCCCACCTGGGGAGAGAACATCAATCATGGTAGTCCCTATCCCTCCAATTACGACCGGCCCCATAACCTGAGTATGGTATCCAGCTACAAAGTAAACAGGCGGTTAAGTTTTTCGGCCAATCTGGTCTATATCACTGGCAGGCCTGTGACCTATCCCATCTCTATCTATTACCTGGATGGCCTTCAATATATTGACTATTCAGACCGGAACAGCTACAGGATCCCTGACTATTTCAGGGTAGATTTTTCAATCAATCTGGAAGGGAACCTGAAGGAGAGAAAGCTGTTTCACAGTTACTGGATGTTGAACTTTTATAATCTGACCGGAAGAAAAAATGCCTATTCTGTCTATTTCAAGAGTGAGGAGGGAATGATAAAAGGGTATAAGCTATCCATTTTTGGAAGGCCTATTGTAACCCTTTCCTGGAATTTTAAACTGGGGAACTATGCGAGTGAGTAAGTATCATATCGTGATATCCCTATGGATGATCTGTGGTTCCTGCATTGAACCCTTTCAACCGGTGATTAAAGAGGAGCAGAAATCATTGGTTATCAACGGAGTGATCACTGACCAGTCCGGATCTCACCAGGTGACCATATCCAGATCATCTCCCTACCTGGAAGCTCTCTATGATCCGGTAACAGGTTGTGTGGTAAGGGTGGAGGATGAATCGGGAAACCTGGTGCTTTATGAGGAGATTGAACCCGGGATTTATGAAGCCCATCTCACTTCACCTTTTCTGGGCTTAAATAAAGCATACAGCTTAATGGTTACCACACTGGAAGGTGAAGAGTACCACTCTTCCTATGATACCATGCTGGTCTGTCCTCCCATCGACACCCTCTATTATGAAATAGAATCTCACAGTACAAGGGATCATGATGTGAATCTTTATGGATTTCAATTTTATTCTGAGTTGACCGGAACGGAGTCTGCCTCCAGTTATTTTCGTTGGCAACTTGAAGAGACCTGGGAATACAACTCGGCAGCTCTGACCAATGCCATTTGGAATGGGGGGATTGTGGAACCGGTCATGGCAGACACCGTCAACACCTGTTATATGACAGGATCCATCCCCGGGCTCTATTCAGCTTCTACCCACAATCTCTCTGAAAACCGCTTGATCCGCAACAAGCTTAATTTCGTATCCAACACCACTCCACGTATCAAACTGCAGTATAGCTTGTTGGTATGGCAACACTCTTTATCCAGCGATGCCTACAGGTATTGGGAGATAGTCAAATCGCAGTCGGGCGATTCGGGTGGTTTGTATGAGACCCAGCCAGCAAGTGCCACAGGCAATATTTACAATTCTAACCATCCCGAAGAGAAAGTGCTGGGTTATTTCTATGCCACGCAGGTACAGAGCAAACGGATAACGGTGAAGAATGAGTTTGAGTTTGTGGTTCCCGGATTTAGTTGTGAACTGGATACTATTAATAGCCTGGGCGAACTTGGATCCAACTTTCCACATTACCTCTATTCACTGGACCCGCTGGGTGTAGGACCCCCTTATATTACTGGTGCCGATCACTGTTTTAATTGTCAGTTGAATGGAGGTACCAACGAAAAACCAGATTATTGGCAGTGATGAGCGTGTTCAGATCCATACAAAGAATCGCTTTGATCCTGAGTGCAGCAGGGATCTGGATCCTCTCAGTTACAGGTCAGTCTCCGTACGATCCTGTCTATTCACCGGAAGCATTTCTGATTCGGGACCAGCTGGTAATGTTTACCGATCGCTCCATATATGTGGCTGGTGAGCAGATACAATTCAGGGCCGACCATCATACCATAGGGGTAAGTGAAGGCAGGCAGTGGAGTAGTGTGATATATCTGGAGCTTGTAACTCCGGAGGGTCATGCGGTATCTCAGGGGAAATTCTTCCTTGAGGAGGGAAGATCTACAGGGATTCTGCATATCCCTGAAGGAGTAATATCCGGCAACTACTTTTTAAAATCTTATACCCGGTGGATGCGCAATTCAGGTCCCCGTGCATACAGCTATACACCGCTGAAAATCATCAATCCCTTCCATGCTGAAGTGACCCATTCCACACAGGAAGGCCTGTCGGGACAGGTGGCATCCAGGAGTGAGTACCTGACCGGACACCTTCAATGCACAACCGGGAAACTGGTCTACAAGAGGGGTGAAGAGGTTGAGCTTCGTCTGTATGAAACCCTGGATAGCCTCATGCAAAGTATAAATTGTTGTGTGACTGTGGTCCCGGCAGGGGGAATCGATACGGATAAGGGTCAGTTCCAATTGTCCGGAAGTCCTATTGATCCGAAAGAGTACAGGGTGAATCACCTGCCAGACCTGAATGGTGTGGCTTTGACAGGCAGTTTGATCCATAAGGGACCGGTGAGTTACCCTTTTCCTTCGGCCAGGCTCTATTTCGCATTGCTTGGGGAGCGGCCTGATTTTTTGACTGCAGTTACTGACGATCACGGAAGGTTTGTGCTTTCCACACCTGACCGGACCGGACTCCAGGAGTTTTTTGTGGCTCCTGATCCTTTGCTTTTGGGACAGGTGAAGGTGCTTATTGATCAGGAATTTGACACCGAAAAGCCCCCCATACAGGTAAACGACTTCGCGTTGA
Organism: uncultured Bacteroides sp.; assembly: GCA_964622985.1. Lineage (GTDB taxonomy): Bacteria > Bacteroidota > Bacteroidia > Bacteroidales. The sequence goes on from CAZURA010000071.1 coordinate 11,454, forward strand.
CCGACCGGGAGCAAATGCTGGCCACCCGAATGGCACTCCACCAACAGTTTGCCTCAGTTTACGGATCTGATCGTATCCTTACAGCCCCTGAACAGGATAACATCACCCAGTCGGAGTCTCCTTTCTATGGTACTCAGGGAACCACCCTTCAGATGGGAGATTTCGTTACATTACCTACCCTGGAAGAGGTTTTTATCAACCTGGTACCCGAAGTAGAGATTGAGAGGAAGCAGGGGAAAGGTGAGTTGAAGGTCATTGGTCAGAACAGTGCTCTGAACCTCTATCTCCCCCTGATCCTGGTGGACCACATTCCGGTATTTGATCACCAGGTAGTGCTGGAGATGCAACCCGACAAGATTGAAAAGATCGATGTAATTAATGATGTATATGTGAAAGGATACATCCCACATGGAGGAGTGATCAGTATCTTCTCAAGAAATGGGGATATGGCAGGCATTGACCTTTCAGCAGAGTCATACTTTTTTGATTACCAGGCAATTCAACCTGCATATACAAAGGTCATACCCGAATATGATCCGGGCGACCGGATACCCGATTCACGTAATACATTGTTGTGGGTAGAAGAGGTTGAGTTGCAAAAAGGTGAGACCAGGGAGCTTCAGTTTAAGGCTCCGGTGGTACCGGGTGAATATGTGGTCCTGGTGAGAGGGGCCAACAGAGGAGGAAGTGTACTCTCCGCCATATCCAGATTTACTGTCAAATAGCAGTTCCAGAACGGTATTTTTCTATTACATTTGCAGGTCGATGAAAATGGGTCAATATATTGCAGCCTGGGTGATAACTCTTTTTTTTCTTCCTGTTAGGGTGGCCGGTCAGGAAACATTCGCAGAACGGGTGGATCAAACCTACGGAGCCGACCAGCTGTTGATTAATGGCGAACAGTATTACAACCGCCATCGTCAAGTCCAGGGTCACCCTTATTTCCGGGATGACCAATTTGAGAAAGGAACAGTTACCATTCGGGGAAAAGTCTATGAGGAAGTGGAGCTCAAATACAACCTGCTTTCCCAGCTCATTGAGATCGAGTATACCACTTTTTCAGGTGCTGTGAACCGTCTGATAGCAGTGGATAAACATTTGGACGCATTCTCCCTGGGGGAGTACGTTTTCAAAAAAATGGAGATCAACGGGATCCCCGCCAGGTTCTACCAGCTGATCTCAAACGATCGCATAACATGCTATGTGTACTGGGAAAAGGAGCTGACTGCAGCAGGAGAATTAGATGCTTATTCCAACAAGTTTACCAGGCAGAAGCCCTCTTATTGGCTGGATATGAACGGGCAAAGAGCAGTGTTTACCCGTGTTAAAAGCTTTGCGGCTCTTTTCCCGGAGGAGAGACAAAAGGAAATTAAAAAGCTGGTGAGGAGACAGGGGGTTTCTTTAAAGAATGCAACACCCGATGAGATCCGGGATATACTTCATACGGTGGCAAAACAGATGAACGGTTGGGATTGATCATGAGAGGAATCACACTTATAAGCATCCTATTGATATTATCAGCCATGCTCCCTATGGCGGGGCAGGATCGGGATGTCAAATTCAAAGGTGATTTCGAAGACATCCCGTTTACGCAATTTGTGGAGGAGGTTGAACAACAAACCGGAATCAGGTTTTATTTTCTCGAATCCTGGGTAGAGGAGATCAGGGTCACCGCAGTTGGTCCGGATATTTCTCTGCATCACACCCTTGATCAGGTATTGGTACCTGCCAGAATAAGTTATTATGTCAATGAAGGAAGAGATGTTTTCCTTACAGGACGGAAATCGCTGGTTTCCAGGTTACCCGATTATTCAGGCAGTGCCGACCAGTTGGAGAATCTGGCAGATATGGAAGGGGTTTCGGACCTGAGCTCTACACAGCAAAAATATATAAACGGAAGAAGGGCAGGAATGTTGGAGACTATCCGGGTGGGTCAGAGTGATGAATCCAGCGGAATGAGTAATGCTGTGATACACGGGAAAATGATCGATAAGGAGACAGGGGAACCCCTGATCGGAGCCACAATATATATCGAGGAGCTGATGAAAGGAGCAGCCACAGACGTGGATGGCCGATTCAGCCTGGTAATAAAACCCGGAAAATATAGCGTCGATTTTAATTGCATGGGCATGGAGTCGAAGCAGAATTACCTGGAAGTTTTATCAGGTGGAAACATCACTGTTTCCATGGAAAAGACGCTGATCGCATTAAACGAAGTAGTGATTCAGGCCAAAAGATATCACAATGTAAGGGGTACTCAGATGGGATTTGAAAGGCTCAATTACAAAGTGTTTAAAGAGGTGCCTGTAGTCATGGGAGAGAGAGATGTACTAAAGATCGTCCAGATGCTCCCCGGAGTGCAAAGTGTAGGGGAGGGGGCTTCCGGTTTCAACGTGAGAGGAAGTGCTGCAGACCAGAATATGATCTATGTAAACAAGGTGCCTGTTTACAACAGTTCGCACCTTTTTGGCTTCTTTACCTCTTTCAGTTCCGACATTGTAAGGGATTTCACTCTGTATAAAAGCAATCTGCCTGCCAACCTGGGCGGACGGTTGGCTTCTTTTTTCGACATATCCACTCGACAGGGTAACAAACAGAGGTATACAGCCAGGGGAGGTATCAGCCCGATAACCGGACATATTGCGGTGGAGGGTCCGATAAAGAAAGAGAAGAGCTCATTTATTCTGAGCGCTCGTTCCACCTATACCGACTGGATCCTGAAACGGATGGAAGATCCTGAGCTCAGGAACAGCAAGGCTGGCTTTTATGATTTTGGAGGAGCATTCACCTATGAACCCACCGACAAGACATTGATTAAAGTGTTTGGATATTTAAGCAGTGACCGGTTCAAACTTGGGGAAACTAACGAGTATGCATATGCTAACTCGGGAGGGTCAGTCACCCTGAGGCACAGGTTCAACTCCAGGAATATATCCGACATAGCTTTAGTGTACGGACAGTATGATTTCAGTAATGTGGATAAGAATATTCCTGCGGAAGCTTTTTCTCACGAATATCGCATAGGTCATTATGAACTGAAAAGTGATTTTACATGGCTTTCACTGGGTAATCACAAAGTGACTTACGGAGGAAGTGTAATCTACTACGATCTGGATCGGGGGAGTGTTACACCTCATGGCATATACTCCTTCAGGGCACCTGTAAATCTGGGTACGGAGAATGGAGTGGAATCCAGTCTCTACCTGGCTGATGAGGTCTCCATTACCCCACGTCTGACACTTTATGGGGGATTGCGTTTTTCTTCTTTTATGTCGCTTGGACCTGATGAGGTATTGGTGTATGGGGAAGGGCAACCACGCACAGGAAACTTCGTAACTGATACACTGCACTTCAAAAAGGGAGCCGTTGCCAAGGCCTATGCAGGATTGGAGCCCCGGTTCTCTCTGAATTACATGATCGGGCAGAACAATTCGGTCAAATTCTCTTATAACAGGGTACGTCAGTTCCTGTTTATGCTTAGCAATACCATTGCTATCTCACCCACTGACCAGTGGAAATTGTGTGATTACCACATCGAACCGCCTTTTGTGGATCAGGTATCTGCAGGTTATTACCTGGATTTTCCCAGAAAGAGCATAAGTACCTCTTTTGAGCTATACCATAAGTGGGTGTCCCAGGTGGTTGAATACCGCGATGGAGCCAGTTTTATTAGCAGTCCCCATATAGAGAACCAGACTTTGCAGGGCAACCAGAAGGCGTATGGAGCAGAAGCTATGATCAGAAAGACCTCAGGTAAGCTGAATGGATGGATGTCCTATACCTATTCCAGGTCGATGATCCAGGTGGACTCTCCCATACCAGGTGAAAGTATAAACCAGGGAAGATCTTATCCCTCCAACTTCGACAGGCCCCATAACCTCTCTATAGTGGCCAACTACAAGGTAAACCGGCGTATAAGTTTTTCCGGCAATCTGGTCTATATCACCGGACGACCGGTTACCTACCCAGTATCTATCTACTATGTGGAGGGTATGCAGTACATTGATTACTCGGCAAGAAATAATTACCGCATTCCAGACTATTTTCGTCTTGATTTTTCCGTCAATCTGGAGGGAAATCTCAAAGAGAGAAAACTGATGCACAGCTTCTGGATGCTCAATATCTATAATGTAACAGGCAGGCAAAATGCATATTCCGTCTTTTTCCAAAACGACGGTGGCAGAATTAATGGGTACAAACTGTCGATCTTCGGTCGTCCGGTAGTGACCCTCTCGTGGAACTTTAAACTTGGCAATTATAGCAGTGAGTAAAGCCTATACCATATTCATTCTGGTCCTCGTAGCCTGTGCATCCTGCATCACTCCATTCGAACCGGAGATACAGGAGTCTGAGGAGGTGATAGTGATAAACGGTATGATTACCGATGAGCCTGGTTTGCATAATGTGGAAATTTCCAGGTCTGCTCCGTATGGTGATCCATCCTTCACCCCTATGAACGGTTGTGTGGTGACGGTTACCGATGAAACAGGTGATCTGGTCCAATATGACCAGAGTGGTCCTGGTAAATATTCAGCTGTTATTCCTGCCTCATTCCTGGGAGTGGGGAAAGCTTACAGTCTCCAGGTAAACACACCGGAAGGAGAGGAGTACAGATCAGATTATGATACCCTGCTGGCGTGTCCGCCCATCGACAGTCTCTACTATGAGATAGAAACCAAAGGGACCTCAAATCCGGAAATCTCCTACGAAGGTATTCAGTTCTATTCCGATATGACAGGGACAGCATCCACTGCTAAAAATTTCAGGTGGTTACTGGAAGAGACCTGGGAATACAGGGTTCCTAACATCGGGGAGTATGTGTTTGATGGACAGGAATTGCGAAACCACCTCACCGACTATATGAGTATTTGCTACAAGAGCGATACCATCCAGGAGGTATACACGGCTACAAATCGTCTTCTCTCCGTAAATGTCAGGCGAAGAACCCCATTGAATTTTATATCCTCGGAGTCCCCCAGGTTAAAGATTAAGTACAGCCTCCTGGTCAGTCAGCAGTCGCTTACCAATCAGGCGTATATCTACTGGAGCAATCTGGGATCACAGGCCAATGAAGTGGGAGGATTGTACCAAACCCAGCCCCATAGTGCCATCGGGAACATCTACAACACCCAGTCACCGGAAGCCAAAGTGCTTGGTTGCTTCTATGCCTCACAACAACAAATCAAAAGAGAAACGGTGATTAACCATTTCAAATTTCATATACCTGAAGTCCCGTTCTGCGCCCTGGATACGCTGATAGGCAGCTTCCATTTAATGGGTGTACTCTATCCATATTACCTCATCCCCGTCACAGAGATGGGAGCCATAGGAGATTACCTGTATGGAACGCAGGACTGCTTTGACTGCAGGGTAAAAGGAGGTGCTATTGAAAGACCTGATTACTGGTAACCATGGGGAAGCATACGACCATCTATATTGCACTACTAAGCACAATTGGGCTGATCCTTTTTAACTCACCTGTTCAGGGCCAGTTATCGCCTTTCGATCCGGATTTGGCCTATGAGGCTTCTTTTATCCATGAGGAGGTGGCAGTGTTTACAGACCGTTCCTTATATATGGTCAACGAACAGATTCAATTCAGGGCCGACTATTTCCTTGAAGGTTTGCCAGAAAACAGGCCATGGAGCAAAGTGTTGTATGTGGAACTGGTATCTCCCGCAGGAACCAGCCTGGTCAGGGAGAAGTATGAACTGAAAGGAGCTTATTTCTCAGGTCAGTTTCCCATCCCTGTCACAGTGTTAACAGGCAACTATTTCTTGAAATGCTATACCCGCTGGATGCGAAACAGAGGCCCTGAGAATTTCAGCTATACACCCCTGAAGATCATTAATCCCTTTGAACGGGAGGTGGCAGGTCACTCCAATGGAAGGAAGAATGGAAACAGCGTGCGAATGCAGATATTGACCAGAGGATTATTGGAATGCAACATTTCTGACAGCGCCGTTGAGATGGGAGAGGAATTGGAAGCTGGATTTTCCATACCCTATAAATCCCATTTTACACAAATGTCTTGCTGTGTGTCGGTTGTTCCGGTGCATTCTATAGATACCGTGCATGGCCAGTTGATTCTTTCAGACCAGCACGAAACAGAGGATAGTTTCAAGGTGAATTACCTGCCCGATCTGTACGGCTCTTCTCTTTCCGGTACAGTAACCCGGAAAGCACAGGATCAGGGTCCTAATCCCTTTACACGGGTGCATTTTTCTGTGCTGGGGGATCATCCCGACTATTTTGCCACCATTTCTGATGGTCACGGGAGATTTGCTGTGACAATACCCGGACTTACAGGCATGCAGGAACTATATGTGGCTCCTGAGTCTGAGGTTGAAGGAGGAGTAGAGGTAAGGATTGATCAGGACTTCGATGCAAGTACTCCCCCTCTTGCAGCAGAGCATTTTTCACTGTCGGGCAAAGAGCAGGAGGTGGCCACCCGGATGGCCATACAGATGCAGATTGCTGAAGCGTTCAGGATAGATAAGAGCAATAAAACCAGTGAGGAGTCACTTGAACCCGTACCGTTTTACGGCTATTCGGTTCATACCACAAAAATGGATGACTATATCACGCTACCTACACTGGAGGAAGTTTTTATAAACATGGTTCCTGACGTGTTTGTCCAGAAAAGAAAGAACAGGACTGCCCTGAAGATTGTGAGCGAGAACAGGACCACCGGAATGTACGATCCGTTAGTCTTGATCGACTATATACCGGTATTTGATATTGAGACATTGGTAGCTACTTCCCCAAAGAAGATTCTCAGAATTGATGTGATAAAAAATGTCTATATAAAAGGGGACATGAATTACGGAGGTATCATCAGTATCATTTCACGTAAAGGAGATATGGCAGGTATTGATCTGCCGTCCGATTCCTACTTTTTCGATTACCAGGCATTGAAAAAGGGAGATCCAGCTGCAGAACGGCAGGCAGTACCTGGTGACCGAATCCCGGATACCCGAAATACGTTACTCTGGATCCCTAACCTGGTTCTTGAGAAGCAGACCACAAGTAGTGTTACCTTCAAAGCACCTGAAATTACCGGAGAATATGTAGTTCTGGTAAGAGGTATGGTCGGTTCCCGGGAGGTGCAAACTGCCTTCGCCAGATTTATCGTTAAATAACAGCAATCATGGCTGTAAATAAAGCAGATTATCCACTGAAGGATTATTACAGTGACATCTATTCTTCCTATGACAGGGTGAACCGTATATTCACCTTCGGCCGGGATGTGGCATGGAGGAGAAAGGCCGCAGGAGAGTGTTTGAATTCCCGGCCCGCAAAGGTTCTGGATATCTGTACCGGTACGGGTGATTTTATTCTGGAAGTGGCCAGGCAGGCCGGGGAGGGGATTTCTCTCACGGCATACGATTTTAACAAGGAGATGTTGAATGAAGCTGAAAGGAAATACCAGGATCTGAAGCAGAAAGAGACCATCTCTGCGATCCGGTTTGAGCAGGGAGATGTGAACAATCTGCCCTATGAAAAGGATTATTTCGATTCGGTGGGAATTACATTCGGGATTAGAAATCTGGTATATGAGAACTCAAAAGCTGGTCAACATCTGGCAGAGATTCACCGGGTAATCCGGCCTGGAGGAGACCTGGTTATTCTGGAAAGCAGTAAGCCGGCCAACCGGGTATGGCGCTTTATCAATTCCCTCTATCTGCAACTGCTGCTCCCGTATCTGGGGGGAGTGATCTCTGGAAACCTGAAGGCTTATCGCTATCTGGCACGCTCCTCTAATAACTACTATTCTATCCGTGAAATGGATCGCATTCTGAGCGAGGCCGGTTTTGCTGTTCGCAAGGAAGTTCCCCTCTTTCTGGGCTCGGTGATGTTAGTGATAGCGGCAAAGAAATAATGTGAATGTGTATCTTTAATCCAACAAAACAGATTGATGAGCATCGAGGAACTAAACAAGATTTGTAAAGGAACTCTCATCGACCTGCTAAACATCGAGTTTACCGGGTATGATGATAACTCGATTGAAGCGAAGATGCAAATTACCCCTGAGCATCTTCAGCCCATGGGTGTGGTACACGGAGGTGCGCTCATTTCACTGGCAGAGACCGTGGGGAGTGCCGGATCGTTTTTGCTGGTGGATCCTGAGCGATACAATGTGTTGGGCTCAGCGATCAATAGTCAGCATCTCAATCCGGCCAGAGAGGGTGTGCTACATGCTGAGGCCAGGTTGATCCATAAAGGTGATCTTAAACATGTGTGGGATGTGGAGATCAAGGATGACGAGGGAAAACTTATTTCCATCAGCCGTGTTACTAATAGTGTTAAACCTAAAAAATAGGCAGCGGAACGCTGAGTGTTTGTGATGAACGAAGCGCTAGTAAAGATCCATAACGTCTCAATTTCTAAAAACCTGCCCTTTGTAACTTTCCGCCAACCCAAGCAGGACTATTCCACCACTTACATACAGACCACACCTGGTCATGTGCAATGGCAATCCATTCAGGAGATCTCTGGTCAGACCGGATTTATCATGGCTCCATTCGATACCCGCAACGGACACAGGTATATGCTGATTAAACCAGACCTTTTGCTCGATAGCAGGAAGATCTCAAAGGAGAACATCAAAGAGGTGCAGGAAATTAATTCCAGGCCAAAACCCGAATGGAATGGAGAATATCCGATAGTGACAGGCAGGGAGACCTATATGAAACAGGTGGATGCCATAAAATCATCCATCTCCACAGGAGCGTTTCAAAAGGCCGTTCTTTCCCGTATCAGGGTGATTGATGGTGACTATATGGAAATTGTTCCAAGGATTTTCCAGACCATTTGCCGGAAACATCCCAATGCATTTGCATACCTGTTTAAGAGTGATGATCATTTCTGGATGGGGGCTTCTCCCGAACCGTTGATGAGACTACGCAATGGAAGGATATCCACAGTCTCCCTGGCAGGTACCAGACGGTATGCAGAAAAGCATTTGGACATTAACAAATGGACCATGAAGGAGGTGCTTGAACAGGAGTATGTAACACGATATATCCATGATGTGCTTTGGGAGTTTCAGGTGAAGGACTATCGCGTCTGCTCACCTTATGTGAGAAAAGCGGGTAACCTGGTGCACCTGTGCACCGACTTCTCTTTTGAATACGACAAGATAGGCGACCGTTTATGGAAATATGTGGATGCCATGCATCCTACACCTGCTGTAGCAGGACAACCGAAGGAGGATGCCATTCGGTTCATTAAGGAGCTGGAACCCCATGACAGGAATTACTATGCCGGTTTTCTGGGTCCCATCACTCACAATATGCAAATCGACCTGTTTGTGAACCTCCGGTGCCTGAAGATTACTCCGGAATATATGTCGCTTTATGTGGGCGGAGGCATTACGCTGGATTCGAATCCGGCAGATGAGTGGGATGAGACTAAGTTGAAGGCCGAATCCTTGCTGAAGATCCTCCGGACCTATATTAAACAACTGCCTCCTGCGGATGCAACACCTACAACATATAGCTGAATTAGGGCCTAACTTACTCAGATACGGGATAAGGCATGTGATCGTCGCTCCGGGCAGCAGAAATGCCCCTCTGATCCAGCTATTTACAAGCAACTCGTCCTTTTCCTGTTACAGTATAGTAGATGAACGCTCTGCAGGCTATGTGGCGCTGGGGATGGCCAGACAGCTGCGAGAGCCTGTGGCAATAGTGACCACATCAGGCACAGCAGTGATGAACCTGGCACCTGCTGTCGCCGAGGCTTATAAACAGCAAATACCTTTGATTGTGCTGACTGCCGACCGGCCTCTGGAACAGATCCCACAGTTTAATAATCAGGTAATCGACCAGATTGCTCCGTTTTTTAACCACTCCAAAGGATTTTTTGAGTTTCCGCCAGTGCTGAGAACAGAGGAGGATTTGCAGCATTCTCTTGCTTCAGCTGACCAATTGATTGAGACTGCTCTTACCTATCCTCAGGGCCCTGTTCATATTAATCTTCCTATGGAGGAGCCGCTCTATGAGATGTTACCAGAGCCTCTCTTCTCCAGCGATCCACTAGAAGAAAATGCCCCGAACACACAGCTTTTTCAATCCGAAAAGCCCCTTCCGAGCAAGAAAAAGATCGTTATCCTTGCGGGGATGGGAGTCTATAATGAAGAGGCCAAATCGACTCTTGAAGGGCTTACACACTCTTTCAATTTGGTGGTTGTGGCAGAGAATATTACCAATATGCCTTCAGACAGGTTCATTGCCCATCCTGAACTGATCCTGGCAGGCGCCGATGAAAAGGAGCGTACTGATCTTGCACCTGATCTGGTGATTGCTTTCGGGGGACAGGTGGTTTCGAAGCGGTTAAAACTGTTCGTGCAATCTCTGAAACAGGTGGAGACCCGGATCCTGGAGGGTGATCCGTCAGTGGTGATAAAGGGACTAAAGGCATCAACTGAGCAGTCAGGATCAAAAGTATCCAATTCCTACCTGGAATCCTGGAAGCAGATTGAAGTGAGGGAACAGGCAAGAGCCTCCCGGTTCTTTGATGAGGTGCCCTTTTGTAACCTTACAGCCATACATGAGATCCTCTTCGCTCTGCCTGAAGATGCTATGGTTCACCTCGGCAATAGTGCAGCTATCCGTTATTCACAACTGGTGCCTGTAAGGCGAGACCTGCTCTATTATTCAAATAGGGGAACTTCAGGCATTGATGGGTCAGTTTCTGCGGCGGTGGGCGCTTCACTTGTTTCGGACCGGACTCATGTACTGGTGGTGGGGGACCTGAGTTTTGTGTATGATTCCAATGCTCTCTGGAATAAAAATTTCCCCCAGAACTTAAAGATCATTGTACTCAATGACGGAGGAGGTGGTATCTTCCGGTTGCTGGAGGGACCCGATCGCATGGATTTCTTTGAAGAGTACAGTGTTACTCACCATCCGGTTTCTCTGGAGCTGCTTTCCCAGGCTTTTGGCAGGGATTGTTCGAGGGTCACAAACAGGGAAGAACTTCAGGAAAAACTGGAAACCTTGTTTTCACCAGGATCGATACTCTCTGTACTGGAGGTGGATACTACGGGCAGTGAAAATAGTCGTATCTTTAAGCAGTTTTTCAAAAAATAATCAAAGCAGACCATGCAGAAAAGAGAGTGGAAGAGCCTCAAGGAGTTTGAGGAGATCCGATTTGAGTATTTTGAGGGAATTGCCAAAATCACCATCAACAGGCCGAGATATTATAACGCATTTACTCCGGATACCACACGGGAGATGAGCGAAGCGCTGGTGATGTGCAGAGAGATGACCGATGTAAGGGTGGTGATACTTACCGGAGAGGGAGATAAGGCATTTTGCAGCGGAGGGGATCAGAATGTGAAAAGCTTTGCCGGGTATGTGGGCAAAGACGGCGTTCCCCGGCTTAATATCCTGGATGTGCAGAGACAGATCAGAAGCCTTCCCAAACCGGTCATTGCCATGGTGAATGGATATGCCATCGGAGGGGGACATGTGCTGCATGTGGTGTGTGATCTCTCCATTGCCTCGGAAAATGCCAGGTTTGGTCAGACCGGTCCCAAGGTGGGCAGTTTCGATGCCGGATTCGGTTCCTCCTTCCTGGCCAGGCATGTGGGTCAGAAGAAAGCCAGGGAGATCTGGTTCCTGTGTGAACAATACACCGCTCAGGAAGCCCTGGACATGGGTCTGGTTAATAAGGTAGTACCCTTTGAACAACTGGAGGATACTACTGTGGAGTGGTGCAAGAAGATCATGGAACACAGCCCTATCGCATTGCGTATGATCAAAGTAGGGCTCAATGCAGAACTGGATGGCCAGGCGGGTATCCAGGAGCTGGCAGGAAATGCCACCATGCTGTATTACATGACCGATGAGGCGCAGGAGGGTAAAAATGCGTTTTTGGAGAAACGTAAACCTGACTGGGACCAGTTTCCGAAATTACCCTGACCGGTACCTGAAAGAAATTCACTAGTTTTGTCACATATGACGAGCACCTCCATCTGGATCAAAGCGTTTCGGCTTCGCACCCTTCCTCTGGCCTTGTCGGCCACTGTGTTGGGAAGTTTTCTGGGCTATGCAGAAAACAGGTTCAAATGGGGGGTCTTTATTTTTGGTACACTCACCACCCTTTTCCTGCAGATTTTGTCAAATCTGGCCAATGATTATGGCGATGCCAAAAAGGGGACCGACAATGAGAACCGGCTGGGGCCGTTGAGAGTGACCCAGGCCGGACTGGTAACACAGAGGCAGATGCGATGGATGATAGCTCTCTTTGTGGTATTAAGCCTGGTGTCGGGATTGTTGCTGATCTGGTCGGGTTTGAGAGGCGGAGAAAACCTTATGCTCTACACCCTTTTCCTGCTATTGGGTTTTTCAGCGATCTTTGCAGCCATCAAATATACTATCGGGAAGAGACCTTATGGGTATGTGGGATTTGGCGATATCATGGTATTTATCTATTTCGGTATCCTTGGGGTGGCAGGCACCTATTTCCTGCACACCCAGTCGTTCCACCTGACCATTTTGTTACCGGCCTCCTCTGTGGGACTGTTCAGCGCCGGTGTGCTGAATCTGAACAACCTGAGAGATCATGAAAACGATGCAGCCAACGGGAAAAATACCCTGGTGGTACGGATGGGTGTCAAGTGGGCCAAGATGTATCATGTGGTTCTACTGTTTACTGCATTTATCCTGGCAGTGATCTATACCTTGCTTCATTTCGAATCCTACTACCAGCTCATATTCCTGCTCCCTGTACCCCTGTTGATCTCAGATATCACCAAAGTGATCACCAATACGGTACCCATAGAACTCAATGCAGAGCTGAAAAAACTGGCAGTGGCCACACTGCTCTTCTCTCTATCATTCGGACTCGGACTCGTTCTGTAGATGGTGAAGGCTACTTATACCCGATACCCTTTATCTTTCAAACGTCCTTCAGGCACGTCTCGTGGAGTGTTCCACAGCAAGCCCTGCTGGTTCATTCATCTGACCGCTGAGGATGGGGTGACCGGTATCGGAGAGGTTTCTCTGATCCCCGGATTGAGCCTGGAGGATCCGGAGGAGACAGAAATACGACTGGACCATATCTGCAAGCTGATCAGCAAAGGAGAAATGGATCCAAATCAGCCTCTTCCTTCGCAACCGGGTATACAATTTGCTCTGGAAACTGCAATACAGGATTTGGATCAGGGAGGGAACCGGATACTGTACCCCTCAGAATTTACTTCCGGTAAGGAAGGCATACCCATCAATGGCCTGATCTGGATGGGGGACCGGGATTTCATGATTAAGCAGGTGAGAGAAAAAATGGAGCAGGGCTTCCGTGTATTGAAATTGAAGGTGGGGGCTCTGGAGACCTGGGAAGAATTGGAGGTGCTATCCTGGATCCGATCAGAATATGGTACGGGAGATCTGGAGATCCGTCTGGATGCCAACGGCGCCTGGATGCCTGAAGAAGCACCTTTAAAGATGGATCAGTTCTCCGTGTTCGGGATCCACTCCATAGAACAGCCCCTGGCTGCCGGTCAGCCTGAAGCCATGGCTGCGCTCTGTGCCGATCCGGCCATACCGGTGGCACTGGATGAAGAGTTGATCGGGATTACCGGTTCCACTGAAAAAAAACAACTTTTGGAGACTATCCAACCCGATTATATCATACTGAAACCTGGATTATTAGGTGGATTTTCTGCTACTGAAGAGTGGATCCAACTGGCCGGTGAGATGAATATGGGTTGGTGGGTCACCTCAGCACTGGAATCAAGCATTGGTCTGAACGCTATCGCTCAGTGGACCTTCCGGCAAAAGATCACCATGACCCAGGGCCTGGGAACAGGAATGATATACAGCAACAACCTCAAATCTCCTTTGCAGATGGAGGGGGACAAGCTCTGGTACAGGGAAGAGCAGGGATGGGACCTTCAGGTTATTAAAAAGAGCTAGGGGAGCCATATGGATCTCAATGAACCTTTCCATATCGACGGTAAAGCATATAGCTGGTTAGCTTTAACAGACTATTGTCACCCGGCAAAGGAGGACGACACCCTGCCCGGTTGGAAGCGCGAAGTCTTGCATTTCATAGACCTCCTACTGAACCACCCTGACACAAACATCGAACAACAGACCAGTGGTACAACTGGTGATCCAAGGAAATACCTGCTGAACCGGAAAGCCATGTTTCAAAGTGCCCGGCGAACCCTGGACTATTTCCAATTGCAACCAGAAGACCGTGCCCTGTTGTGCCTGCCCATCAGGTACGTAGCAGGAAAAATGATGGTGGTCAGAGCGCTGTTGGGAGGGCTCGATCTGGTCCTCGTGGAACCTTCAAGTCGCCCTCTTCAGGGGGTAAATAATCCTCTCACCTTTGGTGCCATGGTGCCCCTGCAGGTACATGAATCCCTCCATCAAGGAGATGACCTTGCTTTGATAGAGAAGCTGATCATCGGCGGAGGTGAAATAGATGATCCCATGCGAGAGAGATTGCAGGAATTGTCGAAACCAGCGGTATATGAGTCCTTTGCCATGACAGAGACCTATACCCATTTTGCACTACGCAGGATAAATGGTCCGGATCAGGAACCAGATTTCCGGTTACTGGAGGGGGTAACCATCCAACTGGACTCACGTGGTTGCCTGGAGGTGAATGTCCCGGGGATTACCCAGGGAACAGTATCCACAAACGATCTGGTCGTGATCAACAGCGCAGGGGATGGATTTCAGTGGCAGGGCAGATACGACCATGTGATCAATTCCGGAGGGATCAAGATCATCCCCGAGCTTTTCGAACAACAGATCAGGCAATGGCTGGGACTGGACTGTCTCCTGATCCCGGAAACTGATCCGAAGCTGGGTCATAGGCTGGTGCTGGTAGTGGAATGTAATGACGATAAGCCACCACTTGACAGATGGATGAAGATCATGAGGGAAAACCTGTCAGGTCACGAAATACCCAAACGGATAGTCATTCTTCCAGAGATACCGCGTAATGCCTCTTTCAAACCGGACCGTTTAGCAACAGGGAAAATGATACTTTAGTGAGGTCAACGATTATACCAACTGGCCCGCTTTGATTTCCACCTCCTCATAACCGCTGATTCAAAGCATCATCATTTGATGGGATCCGGGCAAAAATCCCGTCGCTTACAATCTTTGCAATATTTACCCATCCAGACTTCGTCAAATTGGGTCATAATCGCATCAATGAATTCGAGGTCAGTGGTAACGATGCCTGATTCAAAGTTCCGGGTATTTGTGCTTTTCATACCTAGCCCTGCTCCGGTAAGATTTGCCGAACCTGTGTAAGCAAATTTACCATCAATAATAATGTGTTTGAAATGTACTCTGGGGCAAAGCTGCCTCTCCATCTGTTTCCATAACATGGGATATTTGTCAAAGCTTTTCCTGAAATTTACCCCAGGTTCCCTGGCATGTATCAGCCTGACAGCTACTTTCTTTCTTAATAGACTGTCAAGTACCGATAAAAAAGAATGCACCCTTCCTTTAAAATGCACATGCAGATCTTTTATATCAGCCGTGCCGATCCAGACAAAGGAAGTGGCATTGGCAATGGGCTCAATGACTTGATCATATAGTTGCTCGTTTGTGATAAACGTAATGCTCATAACCCAACCTGACTTCTTTTGATTATCTCACCCCTTAACCTGATAAACACTAATCCTGTAATCTAGATATTTCCATCTGAATAATGGAATTCCTATCCGATTCGCTAACTTTATTTTGCAAAGATATTTGTAAGAAAGATAGTATGTTTTTGAGTAATAATGGAAAAGAAACCACTGTCGTTACAGCAGAATTGAAAAAACCAACTACTTGATAATAAAACCCCATCTATCTTTGCACATACGTTGTATGCCATATTGAAGAATAGCTATCATATATTAGATAATTGAAAAAGAATTGATGAAAGTCTATCAAGAAAATATAAAAAAGTATAATGCTAAAACATTAAGGTTAAAGAAGGTATTAAATAGAATATCATTACTTAGGCTACTTATTTTTGTTACTGGGGTATGCACTTAAAACATATTGAATTTCTCAGTAATATTGGGGGTTATGA
>CAZURA010000072.1:0-1587 GCA_964622985.1 uncultured Bacteroides sp.
CCGTTTACTGGACGTTTTCCCCAATCCGGCAGTGGATCAGTTGTTGGTTCGTTTGGGTCTTGATCAACCTGTGCATGGGCAATTACATATCTTGGATCTTGCAGGAAAAGCAGTCATGAGGATGGAAGTCCAGCCAGGGATCAACTTATATCAGTTTGACATCAGCCATCTATCAAGAGGAATGTACATAATTTACTGGCTGGATGCCGGTATCTTGAAAGGGTGGGAAAAGCTTGTGTTTATCCGTTAATCAGCTTTCTGACTGAAGGAGTACCTGGCTGAATTCCTGAGCCAATGCCGAGATCCTGTTGGAATCCTCATTGCTGGGAGAGAACCGGGCCGATAAACCTTCACTTATCACTTTTAGTTTCAGATTCTTCAGGTGATCTTCGATGAGTTTGACTGCCTCGCCGCTCCAGCCAAATGAGCCAAATGCAGCAGCAGGTTTTCCTTTGTCGCGAATGGGATTTATGATGGAAAACAGTTTATACACCGGGAGCAACGTGTTTTGATTGATGGTGGGAGATCCAATAAGGATTCCATCAGCTCTTGCCACATACTGCTCCATCTCTCCCAAAAGCATGGATTCAATATCCACCAGCTCCACAGTGATATTACCTGTCTTTTTCAATTCCTCCGCCACTTGTCTGGCCATCTCCCTGGTGTAGCCGTAAGCTGATATATAGGCTACCAGAATCCGGTTGTTGTTACTGGTTTCTGCCAGGTAATTGGAGGATAATTCTGAAACTCTCTCCATCTTCTCCTTCCAGGTTGATCTCAGAATGGGTCCATGACCCGGACAGATGGTTTTAATGGGTAAATCCTTGATCTTTTCAAGGGCCTTCTGCATAAATTTGCTGTAGGGTTTCAGGATCATATTGAAATAGTAGTCAAATGCTTCTGTATAATCCCCAACCAGATCATCCATCATCTTCTCGTCGGCGTAATGAGCTCCGAATGAGTCGCATGAAAAGAGAAGCTGATCCTCTTCCAGGAAAGTATAAATAGTGTCGGGCCAGTGCAGGTTAGGAGCACCTATAACTCGCAGTTTCTTATTACCGAGGTCGATCACATCTCCATTTTTCAGTTTCTGCGATTTGAAGGGCTTCTCAATCATCTCCCCCAGGTAGTTTAAGGCCTGGCCACTACCCATCACGGTAGCCTGTGGAGCCAGTTCAATTAAATGACGCAATGCACCCGAATGATCCGGTTCCGTATGGCTGAAAATAATATACTCAATCTCGGTGGGATCGGTTTGTGAAAGTAGTTTTTCTTTATACTCTGGCCAGAAACTCTCTTTCACGGTATCAATTACCACTTTTTTCTCAGCGTTGATAAAGTAGGAGTTATATGTGGTCCCATATTGGGTTTCCATAATAATATCGAAGGTCACCAGATCGTAATCCAGAACTCCGATCCAGCTTACATCCTCAGAAACCTTCAGCACTTGTGGTTTACTCATGGGGTATCCTGTTTAAGCTGCAAAGATAAATAAAGAAAAAAAGAACACGCAATTACTTTCGCAGATGTTTTAACGCTGCTGAACCGCCTGCTTCGCATTCGCTAAGGCAGCTTATAAAACATCTG
>CAZURA010000072.1:1687-27498 GCA_964622985.1 uncultured Bacteroides sp.
TCAAGAGAGGTATAACGCTGCTGAACCGCCTGCTTCGCATTCGCTAAGGCAGCTTATAAAACATCTGCTCAAGAGAGGTATAACGCTGCTGAACCGCCTGCTTCGCATTCGCTAAGGCAGCTTGTAAATCTTCTGCTCGGGAGGAGTGAAATATCTGTTTCAGAGGGGGGAAGGGCCTATGTCAGGGGAGGGGGAAGTAAAAAAAAACTGCCCCACTTCCGTGGAGCAGTTTTTGAAAACTCACAATCTGAATGTAACGGACCTTAAATCTTTAGCATTTATCTCCGCATTTCTTCGAGCAATCGGAACTCTTTTTAGAATCACCGCATTCACTCTTCTTTTCGCTTTTTGAGCAGTCGCTCTTCTTTTTGCTTTTTGAGCTATCACTCTTCTTCTCCGAAGATTCTGCTTTCTTGTCACTCTTTTTCGGATCATCCTCATTCAGGGAGATCTCGGTGAGTACATCGCTGCTGGCAGCTATAACTGGAGCACTGAAGCCACCTATAAAAAGGGCGAGTGCAAGGATTGCTAGTACTTTTTTCATTTTTTTAATTTTTAAATATTGTTGTGTTATGCATGTGCAAGATAGCAGAACATATCGGAGCTAGCTGTTAAATGAATGTTAAAAGGACCTGCGGGTCTTTTATTTCATTCGGCCTATGGGAGTAACACTGCCTGTCACATGCTGATTAAGTTTCACCTGAATGACCGCATCGGGTGGAAGAAAGAGGTCAAGCCGGGAACCGAATTTTATAAATCCCATCTCTGTTCCCTGTGTTGCTGTTCCCCCTTCTGTGGCATAACATCTGATCCTGCGAGCCACATAACCTGCAATCTGCCTCACCAGTAAAGCTCCATATGGAGTTTCAATTCCAAGAGAATATCTCTCATTGAGGGTGGAGGATTTTGGATGTCGGGCGACCAAATAACGGCCTGGATGATAAGCCAGATATCTTATTTTGCCGTTTACCGGGTAGTAATTGACATGTACATCATGAATGCTCATGAAAATGGAGACCTGGACAGCCTTTGCCTTCAAATACTCATCCTGGTGTACCTGTTCAATGGCTACTACTTTACCATCGGCTGGAGCAACAATGGTTTTCTCATCCAGGAACGGCCTTCTGCGTGGTACCCGAAAGAACCGCAATACCAGAATCAGGATTGCCGCTGATATGGCTGAAGTGATGAAGTTCAACTGATAAGGAAAGAACCTGGCTGAGATAACCACCAGTATCAGTAACACACCTATGGTCAGGGCTACAATAATCCTTCCTTCTCTGTGTATCTTAATCATGTAAGAAAAGTATAGATAATGAGGAGAATGAATATGGCAGGTGCCACAAACAACAATGAGTCAAACCGGTCGAGAACTCCTCCGTGTCCCGGCAGGATCCCTCCCATGTTTTTCACACTCCTTTTCCGCTTTAGATGTGATTCAAACAGATCACCTGTCAATCCCAGGGAACCGACGAAAAAAGCTATGGAAAACCAGATTCCCAGATTCCACTCTCCGGTTATCCGGAAAAGGATCCATCCTCCGAGGAATGTAAAAGTAATGCCACCAATCAAACCCTCCCAGGTCTTCCCGGGAGACAGGACAGGAGTTAGGGGATGTTTTCCTATCAGTCTGCCAGTTACAAATGCAAAAGTGTCATTTAACCATACCAGGGCAATGATTGAGAGAGGGAGCAAAGGTTGATAGCTGTTTGCTGCATTCATCCATCCCATGGCATAGAAAGTCCCCAGTGGAAGTGCCAGCCAGAAGAAGGCCAGACGGCTACATGTGTTAAATCTTGACCAAATTGCAGCCAGGGCCCATCCGGATGTTGGGATAATATACCAGAGTGGGCTCACGTGGAATTGCATGAATAAATAGGTCACGGGGAATATGAGGAGAGTCGAAACCACCAGCAATCCAATGGGGAGAATCATCTTTACCTTATAGAGTGTGAACAGTTCCTTAAGGCTTAACACATATACCAATACAATGAATCCGAGAAAGGGCACCGGGCCAAGGAGTATTGAACCTGCAACCAGAATGATCAAGGAGATCCCGGTGATGGTACGTAAAAGAAGTTCTTTCAATTGTCTTCAAATTCCTGGATCAGCATTTTGGCCCTGATCACATGATCGCGGTGCACAAATAACTCAATATCACCAAATTTATATGCTGAGTCCTGTTTATTCACAATAAAGCACTGGATGTCATGGTCCGTTAACATCTGTTTGATCAGCTCTGCTACATAGGGGCTGCCGGTAGAATAGATATGAATCAGATTTGAATCCATTAACCTGCCTGTTCCTCTTTTGATGAGGTTTTGGATGGTGTTCCGGTCTCTGCTTCCGAATTCTCTTCTTTCTCTTTCTCTTTTGTTTCTGCCGGTTTGCTGTCGCCAGCGGATTCTGCTCTTTTTGGTAAGGTTTCGTCACTTTTCCAGGGTCGTTTCCCAAATATCTCTTCCAGGTCGTCACTGAAAATCACCTCCCTTTCCAATAGAATCTCAGCCAGCTTGTGCAAACCCTTCTTATTCTTTTTGAGTATGGACTTGGCTCTATCATATTGGTTATCGATAAGTGCTTTTACCTCTTCATCGATGGTTTGGGCTGTTTTTTCACTATAGGGTTTGTTAAAAGCAAAGTCCTGCTGACCCGTAGAATCATAATAACTGAGATTGCCTAATTTATCACTCATGCCAAAATAGGAGATCATGGCAAAGGCTTGTTTGGTAACCCGTTCCAGGTCATTCAGTGCTCCTGTGGATATTTCATTGAAAGTCAATTCTTCCGAAGCACGTCCACCCAGGGTTGCACACATCTCATCAAGCATCTGTTCAGTGGTGGTAATCTGTCTCTCTTCAGGAAGGTACCATGCTGCTCCCAGAGCTCTTCCCCTTGGTATGATCGTCACCTTTACCAACGGATTTGCATGTTCCAGTAGCCAGCTGACCGTGGCATGCCCCGCTTCATGCCAGGCAATAGTACGTTTCTCCTCCTCCTTGATGATCTTGTTCTTCTTCTCAAGTCCGCCAATGATCCTATCCACTGCATCAAGGAAATCTTGCCGGCCTACAGTTTTTTTATCTTTTCGTGCTGCAATCAGTGCCGATTCGTTGCAGACATTAGCAATGTCGGCACCTGAGAATCCAGGGGTCTGTTTGGCCAGAAATTCCACTTCCACCGATTTGTCGATCTTAATGGGTTTCATATGAACTTCGAAAATTGCTCGTCGCTCATTCAGATCGGGCAATTCCACATGGATCTGCCTGTCAAATCTCCCTGCCCGCAGTAGTGCTTTATCCAGTACATCAGCACGGTTGGTAGCTGCCAGGATAATCACCCCGCTGTTGCTGCTAAAACCATCCATTTCAGTGAGTAGCTGATTCAGTGTATTTTCTCTCTCATCATTGGATCCGAAGTTGGGATTTCTGCCTCTTGCCCGACCCACAGCGTCTATCTCATCGATAAAGACAATGCAGGGTGCTTTTTCTTTTGCCTGTTTGAACAGGTCTCTCACACGGGAGGCCCCAACACCTACAAACATCTCTACAAAATCGGAACCCGACATGGAAAAGAAGGGCACATTGGCCTCACCTGCCACTGCTTTTGCCAGTAACGTTTTTCCGGTACCAGGAGGTCCTACCAATAAAGCTCCTTTCGGGATCTTTCCCCCCAGTTCTGTATATTTTTTGGGATTCTTCAGGAATTCCACAATTTCCCTGATCTCCACCTTGGCCTCCTCCAGTCCTGCCACATCATGGAAATCTACCTTCACATTGGTGTCTTTATCAAAGATCTGGGCTTTTGATTTTCCTACGCTGAATATGTTGCTTCCACCAGCACCGCCACCGCCGCCCATACGGCGTAGCATATAAATCCATATACCCAGGATCAACAGGAACGGCAGAACCCAAAGCATGATCTCTCCGAGATAGTTGCGCCGGGTAGCCGTGGTATAGGTGGGCCGGTTATCCGGGGGCAGGTCATTCATTACCCTGTTGAGTTCCCCAACGAATACATCCTGACTAATGATAATAAATGAATATTGGGGGACCGATTGCCCCAGTACCGTATTGGATTTTTGGGATTTGATATCATCAAATTGCGGATCTGAGAGTCTTTCAGGTTTTATATAGATCTCAACCTTCTCCTTATTGACAATGACAATTTTCTCCACATCTCCATTCTTCAACATCTGGAAGAAACGATTGGAATCGATCTCCTTCAACCCGCCGCCTGAACTCATGAGCTGAATGCCGATCATGACCAGCAGGATAATTCCAATGATCCAATAGGAGTTGAATTTGGGTTTATTAGTACCGCCAGGTTTATTCCCTGTATTGCCTCCCGGAAAGTTTCCGGGTGTTCTTCTTTCTGCCATACATAGTTATTTATAAGTCTATTCCACCCTCATCACATTCCCGTCTGCCCACAACTCCTCAAGCTTAAAAAAGGAGCGATAATCCTCCTGGAATACATGGACAAGCACGTCAAAGAAATCCAAAAGAACCCACTGGCTGTTCTGAAGGCCTTCCACATGGTGTGCGCGAACCTTCAGATCTTCTTTCATTTTCTTTTCAATGGATTCCGTAATGGCACCCACTTGTGTGACGGACTCACCGTGACATATGATGAAACAATCGCAGATGGAGTTCTCAATTTCCGATAGATCTATGGTGACGATTCGATGTCCCTTTTTCTCCTTAATTGCTTCAATGATCAACCTTCGCTTTTGCTCCACACTCAGTGACTCGGTTTCGTCCATCTGCCTTTTTATTGACAAAGGTAATGAATTTAGAGGTTATTAAATCGTAAATTAGCCACGCTTCAAAACCTTGACAGGATAACATTTAAGCGCACTAATTGTTAATTTCATAAGGCTATCAGTCAAAAACTATACCAAGGGATGAAATGGATCAAACTTGACAGCATTCCTTCTACAAACTCGCATATCTTTTCCATGCTGAGGGGAGGATCAGTTGAGGAGGAATTGGTGGTTTTATCTGATTATCAGGAAGCTGGAAGAGGACAGGGAGGCCACTCCTGGCATAGTCAACCAGGAGAAAACCTACTGATGAGCATGTTGCTGTTTCCTGCATTTTTGTCAGCTTCGGAGCAGTTTCAGATATCCCGGTTAGCTTCTGTGGCCATTTGCGATATCCTGCAATCCTATGGACTGGATCCGGTGATTAAATGGCCCAATGACATTCTGGTTAATGGAGGAAAGATAGCCGGGATCCTTATCGAACATGGAATTAGAGGTACAAGCATCTCCCATTCCATTCTGGGTATCGAATTAAACCTGAATCAATCCTCATTTCCATCCTTCCAGTGGAAGGCCACCTCTCTGGTATTGGAGAATGGGAAGAAGGCAGATCCTCATCTTGTGGCCAAAGAACTGACCAAATGCATCATGGCTCGATATGACCTGCTGAAAGATGGGAATTGCCAAAACCTGGAGGAGGAGTACCTGGAGCATTTGTACCTGCGCGACCAGCCTTATAATTTTTCTTCTGAAGGCAATGAATTTGAAGGGATAATCCGAGGAGTTAACCCATTCGGCGAATTGCTGGTTGACATTCAAGGAGAGGTTAAGTGCTTTGGACATCAGGAAATTCAGTTCCAGGTTTCCAGCTAGTCTTCAGCCGATCACTCATCACCCATCACCCATCACCGAAAATCGAATTCTTCGATTTTCACCACAAGTCCATCCACAAACTGCTTCAGGGGCCCTTTAATCATGGGGAGTAGCATCATGTTCACCTTCGGTTCTATGGTAACCTTGATATGGGTATCGCCCTCGTTCACCTGTTTCAGCTGGATCCAGATGGTGAACTGGTAGTTGGAGAACTCCGGAATGGAGGAGATCTTAATCAGGGAATGGGGTTTCTTCTCAATGATCTGTAAACCCACTTTCCCTACCGGGTCCACATGGAAACTGCATTGCTCTTCAGAAGATTCCCACTGTGACACTTTCCCTTCGGGGAGTAACTCTTTGAAATTATTGAAGTTGGTGATGAAATCAAAGATCTTCTGATCGCTGTTGGGTGACTTCCCGATTTTGCTCTCTATTTTCACTTTCCTGCTGATATGTTGGATAATAGGTTTACGTGTTCCATGTGGAGGGATTATTTCTCCAATGTTGAAGCAATGCTTCCTGATCTGGATTAATGTCACCGGTTTCAATGGCCATCTGAATCAGGGTATGGTAATTCGTCAGCGTGACAAGTTTAATCCCCGCTTTCTTGAAGTTCTCATCGGCTGCTGGGAATCCGTAGGAGAAAATGGCTGCCATTCCCTGTACCTCGGCTCCGGCCTCCCTGAGGGCTTCCACTGCATTCAGAGAGCTTCCGCCGGTACTGACCAGATCCTCAACTACCACCACTTTCTGTCCGGGCACCAAGCGACCTTCCACTCTGTTTTTACGACCGTGTTCCTTGGCGGAGGACCTGACATATACAAAAGGAAGATTCAGTTGATCTGCAACAAGGGCACCTTGGGCAATGGCTCCAGTAGCTACTCCTGCTATCACTTCAGTATCAGGAAAATGACTTCGTATGGTCGTTTTGAATGATTCCTTGATATAGTCCCTGATCTCCGGATAGGAGAGTGTAATCCGGTTATCACAGTAGATGGGAGAAAGCCATCCTGAAGCCCAGGTAAAGGGTTTTTCTGGTTTGAGGATGACTGCCTTGCTTTGCAACAGATAACCTGCTGTTTTTTTCCTTTTTTCTGTCATTTGACAAATGTAAAGTTTTTTATTCCTATTGATACCAGTTTGCCTTCTGCTTCGACCACTTTGTCTTTGTATTTTACCTTGAATTTTCCACCTGTTTGAGACCGTAAGGTTGCTTTTATCAACTCTCCTTCTTCCCATTTAATATCCACTTCATATCCTCCACGTGCTTTTAATCCTTTCACCTCTCCGCATGACCATTCTGATGGCAATCCTGGAAGCAGGTGAATGACTCCCGCATGGCTTTGGAGCAACATTTCGGCTATTCCTGCAGTAGTGCCAAAGTTTGCATCCATTTGAAATGGTGGATGTTGCCCGAAAAGGTTGGGAGATGTACTTTTTAACAGGACCGTAGTGAGACTTTCTTTTGCCTTTTCGCTTTCCTGTAAACGAGCATATTGACTAATCAGCCATGATGCACTCCATCCTGTATGACCTCCGCCGTTCTCAATGCGATGGTCCAGTGATTTCTCTGCTGCTTCAGCCCATTCAGGAGTTTGGAGGGTATTGATCTGTGTACCCGGGTGTAAAGCAAACAGATGAGATATGTGCCGATGGCCCGGTTCTGCTTCTGGAAATTCTTCTGACCACTCCATTAATCGTCCGTCAGAGCCAATTTGCGGCCCGGCCAGTTGAGTCTTAGCATTCATTACCTGCTGAATGAGGTCATTATCGATCCCCAACTCCTTTGATGCAAATAGATAATCAGTAAACAGTTGCCAGATCACCTGTTGGTCGTGTGCAGGCCCCATGCTGATCTGACATTTACTGCCATCGGGAGCCAAAAATGTATTTTCAGGTGAAACAGCGGGACCAGAAACCAGATTTCCTGTTTTTGGATCCTCAACCAACCACCCCATATAGAATTTCACAGCACCCACTAATACCGGGTACATCCTTTTCAGAAACTCTTTATCTAAAGTGAATGCATAGTGTTCTCCTATATGTGTACTGACCCAGGCACCAGCTCCGGAGTGCATCCCCCAACTGGCCCTTTCTCCAGGCGATGTAAACCCCCAAACATTGGTGACCGGATGAACCACCCATCCGTCCAGGTGATAATGGATCCCGGCTGTTTTTTCTCCGGGTGCTGTGATCGACTCCATTAAATCGAACAGTGGCAGATGGATCTCAGCTAAGTTGGTGACTTCAGCGGGCCAATAGTTCATCTCCACGTTTACATCAATATGGTAATCTCCATTCCAGGGTGTTTGAATTTTGTTAGCCCATATTCCCTGAAGGTTAGCAGGAAGGGTCCCCGGGCGAGAAGATGAGATCAGAAGGTAACGGCCATATTGAAACAGCAGTTCTGTCAAATGCAGATCCGACTGGGTTTCTTTGAAATCTCTTAACCGTTCATCTGTAGGCACCTCCACAATCTTCTCCGGAATGAGGTCAAGGCTTACCCGGTGAAAATAGGACTGATATTCTTTGATGTGTGCAGTATATAATTCATCATATGTTTTCCCTGTGGCATTTTCCAGATTCTGCCTGGTCAGAGTTTCATAATCACGTCCTTTATAATCGGGATACCTCAGCACATAATCGGTAGATGCTGAAAGGAAGAGCGTAACTTCATCGGCATGTTCAACCACCAGATTTGAACCGGAATACGTTACCGTCCCGTTGACAGGGATAGCCTTTAGCCTGGCCATATACTGCAATCCGTCGCCTCCTTTGCCATTGGAGAGTGCTCCTGACATGATGAGCTGATCCTCTTCGCAATAGGTGCGGAATCGTTCCGGGCGGTCCATGGTGCAGATAAACGAAATCTGACCCGGTATATCGGCAGTAAACCGTGCCACCATGACCTGGTCAGGCTGACTGGTAAAGATCTCTCGGTTGTATTGCACACCTTCCTGGGAATAATTCACACGCACAACCGCTTTATCCAGGTCAAGCTCTTTGCGGTAGTTTTCATATTCCGCCTCCTTTCCATGATCGATCCATAGGTCCCCCAGCGTTTGAAAACATCCAAACGGCGCTTCAGCACCATTACCACGTCCCGTGCCAGACCCTTTGCAGATCTGTGTTCTATTGGTCAGTTCAGTAGCTTCTTTGTATTTTCCATCAAACAGCAGCCTGCGTATTTTAGCCTGGGCTGAAAAGGCTTCCGGATTGTCATTATCTTCCGGGCTGCCCGACCACATGCTCTCTTCATTCAGCTGGATGCGCTCAAGGTTAATATCGCCAAATACCATCAATCCCAGCGAGCCATTACCCAGGGGCAGGGCTTTGAGCCATTCCGGGTCATCTTTCCAACCATTTGGGTCATCTGCAACGGAAGCATTGGCAGGAGAATCATACCATAGTTTTAGGTGGGTAGTTTCTTTTCCTTGTTTCATATCAGTGCACCCGAACGCAAATGCAACAGTCGCAATAATCAACCAATCACTTATTCTTCTAGCTCTCATGTTTTTAACCGGTTAAACCTAATTAACTCTTTTGGATTTCAGATAGGTGTGATTTGATGTTCAAAGATTCCTGAAAGTACGCTTTTTCCTTAAATATGTATAGGATATTCAAAAACAGTCAACCAGCACCTGATAGATGTTTTGTAGATTTGCTCACGAACAGTTGCACTTGGACCATAGAAATCATGTATAAAGTTTTTTTCGACGATAGAGCCGTTTGTTTTGGTGAAGATTTTACCGCAGCTTTCAGAAATCACAAGGGCCTCTTTTATCAACTTGACAATCTCCGGATCGTATCCTGCATTGTGGAGCAGTTTGCTGAGCAATCACAGCCATGGGATCTCTACCTGATCCATCCCAACCTGGATCAGCTAACCAGTGCTTTTAAAGCGTGTTTTGTCCCTATAAAAGCAGGAGGGGGGCTGGTGTTTAATCACCGGGGTGAGTTTCTGGCAATACTGCGCAATGGAATCTGGGACCTACCTAAAGGAAAACTGGAGAAGGGAGAGGATGTAAAAGCAGCAGCTCTTCGGGAGGTGGAAGAAGAGACCGGGCTTCA
The DNA here is from genome assembly GCA_964622985.1 of uncultured Bacteroides sp. Taxonomy (GTDB): domain Bacteria; phylum Bacteroidota; class Bacteroidia; order Bacteroidales. The sequence goes on from CAZURA010000072.1 coordinate 11,397, forward strand.
GGGACTGGTCATGGTGCAACCCCTGATATCCACCTATCATACCTATAAATTGAAGGAGAATTTCATATTAAAGAAAACAAGCTGGTTCGAGTTGGCATATAGTGGAACCGATGAACCTGTTCTGCAGGAAAAAGAAGGAATTACAGATTGCAGATGGGTAAAACCGGGGGAAGCCCGTTTTATTCGAGATAATAGTTATAAAAGCATTCTGGATGTGCTGAGCATAAGGAGAGTGCTCTGATCAGATCTCACCACGGGATCGCATAATACGAAATAATTGCTGTTCAAATCCATCGGATGGAAGGGGTGCCGGTGAAAGGACCAGATTTCCATCGGGACCAATAAGGTATGCAGTAGGGAATGCTCTCACCAGGTAATCATCTAAAACATGGGTTTGACTGCCGTAGTACAGGGTTTTCCAATGGTATTCGTTGCGTTGCATAAATTCCTTCAATTGGGATTGCTTTTCCGTTACCATGACTGTCAAAACCACAAGGTATTCAGCATGTTTTTCGTGATAGGACTTTAAAAAAGGGTACTCCATCATACAGCCATAATGGTCTGGAGTACAAAACATCAGATAAATATATTTGCCATTAAAATCTTCTAGAGAGAAGAGCTTTCCATCCGGATCTGCCAGCTTGAATGCAGGAGGCGGGTGACCGATTACCAGGCTGGAGAGTTTATCTTTTACCTGGGAAGCATAAAGGGCGAAATCGGGTGAGGCCGGATCATTCACCATGGAATCAAGTATGATTAATATGGCCTCTTTATGATAGGTTCCTTCGTAAAAAAGCTCAGACAGTTCCTGCAGGAGAATCATGTCTGTCAGGGTGTCATTCCATACCGCAGGATGGCGACCGATGATCTCTCTTGCACGCTTCAGATCATGGGTCCGGTTGATACAATGTCTGATCCCTTCACCCTCGGAGGTCCTGGAATAATAGAAGAGGAAATCTTTGAACATGGCCCTGAAGAGTTCTACAAATCCAGGATGTAGCTCTCTGACTACTGGTCCGAGATAGTTAAGGCTTAGAGATTCCAATCCCATCTTTCCCTCATTCAGTTTCAATAAGCCATATCTGTATCTTCTGTAATCTGAGAAATAATCGAGGGAATCAGTAATAAAATTTGATTCAATTTGCAGGATGATGGAGTCCACATTAGTGGGTTGACCCAACCGTCTGTTCATCAATACTGATTCATTGTTGCTGACCAGCATGGAATCAAACCGGCCAATCATATCATTCACATCCAATGTCCCGTCCACCAGCTCACCAGTGCTACGGTCAATTTTGGAAAGCACCCGAAGGGGTATCACTATCGGTGCATAGAAAGGAGAGATCAGGTCGGCGTATTCTGCTTCCCGGTAGGGAGGTAACTCCACCTCATATTGATAACCTGGTTCCATATAGAGATATGCCTGGTACAAACCAGTTTCGAATTGAACCACACGTCCGGTATCCATCTCAAAGTTGAGCTCAAAATCACCATTTTCGTCACATATCACTGTTTTGTTGTATATGGGAACCGCAATGAAGGGATTACCCACAATGGTGACCTGAACGGACTTTTGGCTGTATTCAGGATGGTGCCCATGGATTGAAACCGATTGAGCCCACAAGGTCCCCCATCCCAAAAACAGTACACAGAAGTAGATTACACCCAGGCGCATCAGAGGTAGTTCTTTATATCTATTCCCTTGGGGAGGAACAGGGAAGCATCACCTTTATTTCGGATAATATCCCTTATAATGGTTGAGTTGATAGGTGTATGTTCCGGGGAGGTGAGCAGAAAGATCGATTCCACTTCAGGCAACATCTTTTTGTTGATTTGTGCGATGGCCCTTTCATATTCGAAGTCAGCGGATGTTCTGATACCCCTCAGCATATGGGTGGCATTTACCTTTTTGCAATAGTCAACTGTTAGCCCTCTAAAAGAGTCGGCACTTACCTGATCATTTGACTTGAATACCTCATTTACCATTGCCACCCTGGATTCGATCTTCAACAACGGCTTTTTTGTGGAATGGATACCGATGGCAATAATGATTTGATCAAAAAGATCCAGCGCACGAAGTACGATATTTTCATGCCCAACAGTAAAAGGATCGAAAGATCCGGGGAAGACAGCAATTTTCTGCATCGGCTTATTTTTTGGTGCAAATTTACTTGATTTCTTTCTTTTTGTTAGCGCTGACGAACAACACATTTCCAAGCCGGTCGTAGCCGGTGTAGAGCTTGTAGCCTTCAGTTTTTAATTGTTCGTGCCTGAAGCCCACTATGGTCAGGTCTGCATCTGTTGAGACCTCTCCTATAATCTCACGTGTCTCTTTATCCCTATCAGCACTTATCAGGTTAATATTGCCCAGAGAAATGGGGAGACGGCCCTCTTTGATCAGTTCTTTGAGCTCCTCTTTTCTGAGGTCAGCCTCTTCAGGCTGGTAAATGGCAAAAATCTTTATGATGCCTTCCTTCCATTCGGGATGTCCAAGAATAATGTAACCCAGAAGAATCATCAGATTGGCATTCTGGTAATCGGCTGATGTGATCCAGATATGGATCTGTTTCTTGTACCCAAACCCTTTATATGATGTGTTTAAAACACACAGGTCGAATCCGGTAGCATATAAAATGTCGTGCGTATTGAGTGCCTCTTCGAGTGATTCCGGGTCGGTCTGTGAAAACTCGAAGAGTATCATGTTGTTTCCTTTCCCGGAGATACCCGAAAGTTGAATCACCTGGGCTATAGCTGAGGTGTAGGAGGGGCTAATGATGGTGTCGAGGTAGACACGGTTTTTGCTTCCGGCTGCCAGATTGATCAGCTTGTTAAGGACCTCTCTGGACTCCTTGTTGGTCTTTTCTGTGAGGAATCCCTTTATATAATGAATGTAGGTTCCGAACCCATACTTCAATGAGATCCAACGAAGTATATCAAATGCACTTCTACGCATGAAAGTATCCTGTGATACACATATGGTAAATGGCCTCCAGTGTTCATCCAGGTCCTCCCGGTCGGCTCGCTGTGCAAGTATCTGCAATTGTCGGCTCGCCTGGAAGACCACACCCCGGAACAAGTTTACAAGTCCCTTCTCTTTTCTTTTGTAGCTGGAAACCATCAAGTAAATACCTCCCATGACGATCAGTGAGAGAAGAGCATAGGGGGCATTCATTTTGAACATAAGCCAGAATGAGGTCACAGCTCCCAACAGGGAGACATACCACCTCGATCTAAATGTGGGTCGGTACGATGGATCGGCGGCGAAATGCTCCAGCAATGAGATCAGGCATATCACCCCGTATGTGACCATAAAGAACATGGAGATGATCTGTGCAACAAAGTCAATATCCCCGAAAGCCACAAAAACAAAAGCAATAACAATACTGATCAATCCCGCATTTGTGGGATCGTTATCCCTGGCTTTTCCTTTGGAGAGCCATTTATTCACCCCAGCTCCCGGAAATACATCATCATATCCCATGGCCTGAAGGGTCCTGGGAGCTACCATGATAGATCCCAGTGCAGAGGAGAGCGAGGCAGCAGCCAATCCAATGGGAATAATGGGCCCCCATAAAGCAATCTTCTCCATGATCAACTGATCAGAAGCCAGATCAGCAGGTGTTGCACTGATGGCCAGTTTATAAGCCACGAGAATATATACGATAAATCCACCCAGAGTGGCCCATAGTGTTCCCCTGGGAATGGACTTACTGGGAACCTTCAGATCTCCTGAGAGTCCCAGGCCAGCTACCAGTCCGGTAAAGGCAGGAAAGATTATGGTGAAAACAAAGAAAAACCCATCTGGATTTTGAATCTGAGCATTGAGCTCAAAAGGTTGATCAGGGATTCCGGATTTTCCAAGAAAGAAAAAAAGTAAAGAGGTAAAGAGCAAAGCAACTACAAAATAGAGGGCCTTCATACCCATGTTGGCACCACGGGTAAGAATAACAACAGAGAGCAGGCTCATACTGGCCAATCCAATCCATCGTTTATCGATCAGTGGGGTATTGATCTCGTAGTGGAGATACCTGATCAGTGGATCGAAAGCCTCTGAGAAGGCGATCACATAAAAGGCTACACTAATGGCCTGACTGAGATAAAGTGCAATTCCGATGGCTGCCCCAATGTTGAGACCGAATGAACGGCTGATAATATAGTAAGCTCCCCCTCCCTGTACCTTCTGATTGGTGGCAATTTCAGCCACTGCCATGGCGGTTGGAATGGTTACCATGTGACCCAGCATGATAATCCCAATAACTCCTATAAAACCTTGATGTCCAACAGCATATCCAAATCGAAGGAAGAGAATTGCACCCAGGATGGTGGATATGGTGGTCATGAAAACCGGAAGTGTGCCAAAATTGGCTGAAGTTCTATGCGGATGGGTGTTCAGCATCTCTTTCGCACCATATATGAAGTGAAGATTACAAAAAAAAATGAAACTGTCCCAGGAGATGGCCATTTTTTGTCCTCGGTGGATTTTTATAACTTGCCCCCGGAAAGGAATGTATCTGGCTCTACCGTGGAAGATACTTTGAAAATCATAATAGTGGATGATGATCCGGAAGCCCGGGAATTGCTTAGTTATGTACTGCGCGAGGAAGAGAAGGTAGCTGTAGCTGGTCAGGCCGGGAGCGTAGATGAGGCAGTGCAGCTTCTGATAAAGGTTAGTCCTGACCTGGTATTCCTGGATATTCAAATGTCTGGGAAGGATGGGTTTCATTTTATAGAACAGATCCACCAGGCCGGATATGATCCCGGTATTATTTTTGTAACGGCCTATGAGCACTATGCTATACAGGCCATACGTAATTCGGTCTTCGATTACATTCTTAAACCCATCAACAGGCAAGAGCTGACTCGTGCCATTGAACGTTTCACAAACAGGATCGAGAAAGATAGCAAGCAGGATCTCAGTAAATTGATCAAAGCTCTCAGGGAGTCCGGACCTATAAAGGTGAAACTCAATACCCGGTCGGGATATATTCTGATTAATCCGCAGGAAGTGGTCTATTGTCAGGCCGACGGTAACTACACCCACATTCAGCTCTTGAACGGAGGGCGTGAACTTACTACCCAAAATCTGGGTACCATTGAGGAGATTCTGGGAGGAAACAGCTTTTTCAGGGCCAGCAGGTCCTACCTGCTGAATCTAAGATACCTGTCACGGGTCGACCGGAAGAGCTGTAGTTGTGTGCTGGAATACTCCGGTGAAACCTGTTCCATTAAGATCCCTTCCCAAAAAATAAAGATTCTGGAAGCTAGCTTCTCCTGAGCAAATGGTTTTATCCGAGAATTGAAAGGGTTCACATTCCAAATCCCCGGTTTCACACAATAAGTCCAATTTCTCTTTACTTTACTGGGTTTGCAACCTAAATTAGTCCTCAAGAAAGCACCCTCTGAGTATCTATAAAATGTTGAATTATGGTTGAAGTATACAACCTTGAAGGTATGCCTGTCTATAAGTACAGGTCAAAGGAAGAGGAAAATTTTAAGGTCTCTGATTTAGAAGGGAAAGGACTCCCATGCGGAATCTATTTTGTGAGAATTAATAAGCCGAGTGGTGTCGAAACTGCTAAGCTTTTAATCTGTTAGGCAAAGGTCATTGGCTTATCAACCTTCTCCTGAAGTAATGCAAATTCCATTAGCTCGGATATCTTGTTCACATATCTGAAGTTGAGCCCTTGGCGATATATCTCATTAATCTCCTCCACATCTTTCCTGTTCTCCACTGAGATGGCTATATCGGTGATGCCAGCTCTTTTCGCAGCCAGGATCTTCTCCTTGATTCCACCTACAGGAAGGATCTTTCCCCTTAATGTTATTTCACCTGTCATGGCCATGTGATCCCGCACTTTTCTTTGTGTAAAAGCAGAGGCGATGGAAGTCATCATGGCTACTCCGGCCGACGGACCATCTTTGGGGATGGCACCTTCAGGTACATGAACGTGCACATTATACCTCTTAAGAAGCTCTGATTCCAGGAAGAATGAAGAGGTGTGCGACTTCAGGTATTCCAGTGCAAGCACGGCCGACTCTTTCATCACATCTCCCAGGTTACCGGTAAGTGTCAGTTTTCCTTCTCCATGACTCAATGAGGTCTCCACGAAAAGAATCTCACCACCTGTGGCAGTCCAAGCCAGTCCCGTTACTACTCCGGCGTGGCTATTGCCGTCATACTTATCCCTGATATATCGCGGAGGACCCAGGATATCCTGTACCTGTTTTTTTGCCAGAGTCCGCTCATAACTATCCTCAAAAGCGATGTGTTTAGCCACCACCCTGACCAGTTTGGCAATTTGCTTATCCAGTTGGCGTACCCCCGACTCCCGAGTATAGCTTTCTATGATATATTCGAGTGTTTTGGCCGGAATGGATAGCTGCTTTTTGGTAAGCCCGTGAGCTACAATCTGTTTGGGTATCAGGTGTCGCCTGGCAATCTGAATCTTTTCTTCCACGATGTATCCCGATAAATCGATGATCTCCATCCGGTCCAGCAAAGCGGGATTAATTCCTGCAGTAGTATTCGCCGTGGCGATAAACATGACCCTGGAGAGATCATAATCGAGCTCCAGGAAATTATCATGAAATGTACTGTTCTGTTCCGGATCGAGTACCTCCAACAGTGCTGATGCAGGATTGCCGTGTGCATCCCTGCCCACTTTGTCAATCTCATCCAGTACAAAAACGGGATTGGAAGATTTCACCTTTTTCAGATTCTGGATTACTCTTCCCGGCATGGCGCCAATATATGTCTTGCGATGGCCTCTGATCTCTGCTTCGTCATGTAACCCACCCAGTGACATTCTGACATACTTTCGGTTTAAAGCTTCTGCAATGGATTTTCCCAGAGAGGTTTTACCTACTCCGGGAGGTCCCACCAGGCAGAGGATGGGGGACTTTAAGTCACCTTTCAGCTTGAGCACAGCCAGATGTTCCAGAATCCGGTCTTTTACTTTTTCCAACCCGAAGTGGTCCTTTTCCAGGATCCTGCTTGCCCGCTTCATGTTGAAATTATCTTTGGTATACTCATTCCAGGGAAGTTCCACCAGGGTCTGTATGTAATTCACCTGTACCGAATATTCACCAGTAGCCGGATTGAGCCTTAGCAGTTTGTCAAGTTCTTTCTCAAAAGCAGTAGCTACCTCCTTGGACCATTTTTTCTTTCCCCCCTTTTCCCTGAACTCAATGACCTCCTGGTCCTGCGGCGTGCCGCCCAGCTCATCCTGGATGGTTTTCATCTGCTGATGAAGCAGAAACTCGCGCTGTTGCTGGTCCAGGTCGCTTTTCACCTTGGTCTGTATATCGTTCTTCAGCTCCAGTATCTGCACCTCCTTTGAGAGACTTTCCAACAGGGTGAATCCCCGTTTCGAAACACTGTTGGTTTCAAGCAGATCCTGCTTCTGTTTGAGAGATAGCTCACTGTTTGAGGCAAGGAAGTTGATCAGGAACGAGGGGCTCTCAATGTTCTTCACTGCAAAAGTGGCTTCCGTGGGAATGTTGGATGACAGTTTTATAATCTTGATTGAAAGCTCCTTCAGAGCCGCAGCCACCGCCTTGGATTCTCCGGCCGGTTCCTCTTTTGCATCCTCGAGAGGTGTGATTTTTGCCACATGGTACGGTTTTTCAGACAGGAGGTCATCCAACCTGAACCTCTTTCTTCCCTGGATGATCACGGAGGTGGTCCCGTCAGGCATTTCCAGGATTTTAAGTATCTGTGCTACAGTCCCAATCCGATAAAGATCTTCCAGTTCAGGGTCGTCAATATCCCCATTTTTCTGTGCCACGGCACCCAGGATCTTGTTCTTCTTGTATACCTCCTGCACTAAGCGGAGGGATTTATCCCTACCTACGGTGATGGGGATAACCACTCCCGGGAAAAGTACAGTGTTCCTTAGAGGCAGAATGGGCAGAACATCCGGGATGTTCATTTTCTTCAAATCCTCTTCTTCCTCTTCTGAAAGCAGTGGGATATATTCCGTCTCCTCGTCTAATGGTATCATCAACTGGGTTAAACTATCTAAAAAGTGTTGCATGCGAGTATCCCTCCTCTATAAATCTCCGTCAATCTGTCAGTCCCACCCATTTTGGACAGGTTCCCCGATAATGGCAATAAGTGTGCCAAGAATAATACGTTTGTGTTGCAGATTTTGTTCTTGTCGCCCCCAGTACCTCATTAGATATACTGGATGGTCACCTCCTTAAGGAACTTCTCTTCCAGCAGCCTGGCCATTCGCTTGACGACTGTTCTTCGCATCTCCAGTTCCACAGGGAGATTGGGATCCTGGTGTGCGATATTGATGCGCGTTCCAATGATGAAGTGAATTTCGTCGCACTGTCTCACCAGCTTCACGATCCGGTCGGCCGGACCCTTCCCCAGCGCAAAGGAGGGTGAATACTCTTTCAGAATGCGGGTTACTTTTGTAATGGTGAGAATTCCTTCTGTGACCAGATCAATTCCCTCCATATGGGATACGGGAGGAAGATCAGGATCTTCAAAAACCAGACTATCCTCTATCTCCACATCCAGTTCACGTGCAATGATATCAGCTGTGGTGGCACCACACACTACAATCTTCCCTTTGAACTTCTTAACCGCATCGCCCAGTTGAGCATCATTCTCCTTTTCATAGGGTGGGCCTGTGACTACCAGAAGTTTACGCGGTTTTCGAAAATATATAGTGGCACAGCTTGTATCGTCCTTGGAACTGAATCCATCATTCCGGTGTGCCATATTGACCATCTTAGATGCCAGTTTCACCGCAGATATGTTGGGATTGTTATTGATCAGTTTGATGGAGTAATCCTGCATATGGTCTCTGCCCCAACCCAGGGGATGCTTATCGGAACCCAGTCCCGATTGAGCAATACCATCGCTGGCAAATATGATCCGGTCTTCAATTCGGGGTTGGAACTGACAGGTATGAATCTCCTTTCCGGCATTCTTTTCACTGTTCAGAACCACTCTTTTCCAACCGGGATCAAAAGGTTTGTTATCCCTCAATATGATGGTTTGCGGATTGTCATATTCCAGAAGGGTGGTGAGTCCGTCATGTTCAATGTCCACAATGGTGAAGGTGGAATAGCTCATATGGCGTTCGGAGCAAACCGGCAGGGTATTCATAATGATGTCGGCGATTTTCTCAACCGCTTTGTGCTCCATGGTAAAATTCACCGCCATAGTGGCAGTGAGTGTGGCCAGGACATTCGCTTTTACTCCGTGGCCCATTCCATCGGAGAGCACAACAATGGTCCGGTTTTCCTCCTTCACTTTACGACTGATAAATACATCCCCGCAAATACGCTCATTGCCAAAATTGCGCTGCTCACACGCCACTTCTATATAGAACCTTCCACTCATTGATCCTTTATGTCCTTGTTGAGTTTGTACGATTCAATAATGGAATTAAGCATGCGCTCCGTCTCTGAAGCTCCTTCGCCCATGATGAATCCGATCTGCTGAACCAGGCTCAGGTTCTTATCAATAACCTCGGTGAGCCTTTTGACCACCTCCTCTTTTTGTACTTCCGGGGCAGACATATCCCTGATCACTGCACCAACAATTTTGTTCTTCTCAATAACAAATACACTCACATTTAAGATCTTCTCCCCATAATGAATATCCCTGTTGGTGATCGATTCATTGTTGGTCAGTACGTAAGTAAAAAGGTTGTGGAAGTTGTAAGGGAGCAAGGATTTCAGGTCAGCACCCGAAAGACCCGGTACCACTTCGTTGATCTCCCGGGCCTCCTCACCCAGCATCTCAATGAAACTATCGTTGGTTTGGATGATCTTCAGTTGCTGGTCGCAGATAACTACCATGGAGGGCAGCTTGTGAAGCATGCGATGAACAATTTCTGAAGCTTCTCTGGCAGCCTCTTTCTCTTTCTGGGCCAGGCGTTCAGACTTCTTTAGGGCTTCCTGAGCCTGGGCCAGTTTCTCGTTACTGATCTTTAGTGACTGTATGTGATCCTGCCGGTTACTCGAGGCATAGGTATTACACATTTCCGGGATGGCCAGCCCCTGTGCTATGGCAGTTGCAAAGTCAGTGCAACTAGCGTAACCGCAGGCTCCGCATCCCACATCTGTTGCCTCTTGTTGGTCTAACTCCTTCAGGATCTTGTTCAATCTGTTTTCTGAAGGTACCGGCAGGGACTGGTCATCGGCTGTGAACACTCTGGTGAGATCCAGTTCACTGTATTGTTCGATAGATCGCTTCCACAAATCAAGGTCCAGGATCTTCAGTCGTTTATTCACATAACGGATGAGCTGGCTTCGACGCAATATTCTCTTTCCTCCCAGGCTTGTTCCTCTTCCCATCAGGAACTCCTTGTAGTAGAGGTTGAAATGACATTTGATGGAGCTTATGTTTTCCTGGAACTCTTCAACTGCATCCATCATTCCTTCACCTTCAATGGTTACCACAGGGGTCTGGTGCAGGTGTTCTTTGATCTCAGCAGCCTGAATGATTCCGTTGGCCATGGGAAAAAAAGATCCTTTATATCCCAAGGGTTCATCAAAATCGCTGTATTCCAGGTCAGTTTCATGAATACTAGCTTCCTGAAAGAGCTCCCTTAGTTCCACAAACGTGATGGCCAGGTCAATCCGGCTCTCACCCTCGAATCGTAATATTTCATCCTTGCTGGCAATAAGCGGACTGATGTGAACAAGGACGGTGTCATCGCCGGAGATCTTTCGTACCACCTTCGCCATAGCAGCTGCAGGAGGAAGGATAGGAGCCAGGTTAGGCACCAGGCCGACCTTGTACTTTTCAATGTACGATACGGTGACCGGATCATTGGACATGATATAGTATTTGCCCCTGCTTTTCCTGAAAAGTTCTTTGTAAGCCCTTGCCACAAGGTCTACCCCGAAGGCTACTTCATATACCTGGTGAAATCCCAGGGTACGCAACATCTGTACGAATTTTCTGTAGTCGGTAATATCGGGAAACTCACCAGCGATAGAGGGATCTACCAGTGCAGCCACTTTCTTATCCTGTTGTAGCATCTTCTTCAGCAGATCCCGGGTGTTACGTATCTCAATAGCTCCCGGACCGCAGACCGCTAAACAACTGCCGCATCCAATACAGCGCTGAGGCATGATCTCCGGTTTGACATGGTTAGATTGGACTCGAATCGCTTTCACCGGGCATGCTCTGACACACGCATAACAGGTTATGCATTTGGTTTTGTTGATGGTCAACAACGGTTCCATAACTTCATCTATTTTAGGTCCCCGAATTCACTCTCCAGGATTTCCAGCACATTTTCCTGGTTCACTTGTTCATATACTTTAGGTCCAATCTTAAGTACAGGTCCTGTGCTGCATTCACTGAAACAATGGTTTCCTTTCAGGATCACATCACGCTCCAGCTGATGCTCCTTTAAATATCTTTGTATCATCTGAAGGGTCTCTTTATTCCCGCGGCTAAAGCAAGAACTCCCCATACAGATTTTTATCTCTTTTCTTACCAGGATCATGGATGGTCGGATGATCAAAGTTAATAAATTCGGATCAGTGCCCTCTAATTTATACTCGGTTCAAATTAATTACTGTTTTTCAAATAACAAACATAATCAATATCTTTGATCGTTCTGTGAAATATTCACAGAAAAGTACTTGCGAAGTCGAGTCTGATTCAATGATATGGCCAAAGAGAAGACCCGTGTGGATGAAATCCTGCAACAATTTCCTCAAATTAAGAGGAATGCATTGATCCCCCTGTTACAAGCGATCCAGGATGAGTTTGGATACATATCGGAAGAGGCCATCCTCAGGATTGGGTCCCATCTTTCACTTCCCACAAGCAAAGTGTACGGTCTGGCTACTTTCTATAATCAATTCTCTTTCAATCGCAGAGGCCTGTTTCATATTACACTCTGCAATGGATCGTCGTGTCATTTGGGAGGATCAGGCGAGTTGTTGTCTGAGATAAGCAAGCTACTGGAGATTGAAGACGGGGAAACTACCCGGGATGGCCTTTTCAGTCTGGAAGTACAATCCTGTATCGGGGCTTGTGGACAATCTCCGGTAATGGTTGTCAATGATACGTATTATTCGGGGATCGGTATCAAAGAGGTGAGAGAGATTATTAATCAATATAGGGAGGATGGTTCTGGATAAAGAATTCTTACTGAGGGTAGCACAATCCTCCCAGTCGGAACTATCAGCCGATGACCTGGGAAGGATAGATGTCCTGAGTAAGGAGCATATCAACAGGCCTTTGATCATGGTGAATAGTTCCACCGCAGGTCTTGTCGCAGGAGCAAAAGAGAGCTGGGAGGCCATAGAACAGTATGTGAACGAACGATCTATCGAGATCGACCTTTGTGAGACGGGAAGCATAGGACTCAGTTCTGATGAACCTGTGATATCGCTTCAGTTGCCGGGCCGAACACGCCTTTTCTTTTCCCGGGTGACTGCCGATAAGGTACCCGGATTTCTGGATGACCTGTTTCACCAGGTGGTCCCACACGAAATGGTGATTGGTCAACTTCGCAGGCATAAACAACAGCCCTGGAACGATGTGCCATTTCTGGACGAGTTACCTTTTTTTGCACTGCAGCACCGTGTAGTCATGGAGGTATGTGGGATCATTGATCCTTTCTCTTTGGGTGAGTATATGGCCAGGGGTGGTTATCAGGCATTTCTCAAGACCATACGAAGCTATACATTCACAGAGGTTTGTGATCTGGTGACAGACAGTGGTCTAAGGGGCCGTTCAGGAGGCGGGTTTCCCACCGGGAGAAAGTGGAAAGTAGCTGTTGATACTCCTTCTGATCAGAAATACCTCATCTGTAATGCCGAGGAGAGTGATCCTGGTGCTTTTATGGACCGTACACTGATGGAGGGCAATCCATTTCAGCTCCTTGAAGGGATCTCTATTGCTGCTTATGCCATAGGCTCCAGCAGAGCCTACATCTATATTCGAAGCGAATACAAGGATGCGATCAGACGTATAGACAGTGCCATAAAACAGTTGAGAGAGATTGGTTTACTGGGGGATAACATCCTGGAAAGCGGTTTTAATCTTCAGATCTCTTTGAGGAAAGGCCCCGGAGCGTTCGTTTGCGGAGAGGAGACTGCACTCATCGCAAGTCTGGAAGGAAGAAGGGGAATGCCTTCTTCAAAACCTCCTTATCCCTCTACCTCCGGATACCTGGGACGGCCAACAGTAGTTAACAACGTAGAGACACTCTCCAATTTACCAAAAATCATCCACTATGGGCCGGATTGGTTCAAGAGCATGGGACTGGATGCGTGTACCGGAACCAAAATATTCAGCATCTCAGGCAGGGTAAGGATGGCGGGATTGGTGGAGGTAGCTATGGGGACCACTTTAAACACCATCATCAATGATATTCTCGGAGGTGTGGAGAAAGGGAGGGCGTTGAAAGCTCTTCATGTGGGGGGACCTTCAGGGTGTATGGTGCCGGCAGAGCTTATGGATATACCCGTTTCATATGAAAATCTGAAATCCAGGGGACTGGTTATGGGATCGGGAGGAATCCTCGTTTTGGACGACAAGACGTGCGTGGTGAATACTACCCGGTATTTCATGGATTACGTGGATAAGCAAAGTTGCGGCAAATGTATCCCATGCAGGGAAGGGACAAGGAGGATGTCTGAGATCATGGATAGCATCACCAGTAAACCTACTGAAGATGAAGAAGACTCAACCCTGGAGCGTTTCAAAGCCGTAAAGCATCTGGAGAGTCTGGCAGAGGTGATGAAGGATACCTCTTTGTGCGGATTGGGTCAGAATGCCCCCAATCCGGTATTGAGTTCCCTGAGATATTTTAAGCAGGAATTCGAAGAACACATATTGGATCGCAAGTGTTCCTCCAACACATGCTCGGAACTCAAAAGCTGGTATATCGATGTGGATATGTGCACAGGATGTTCCATTTGCGCTAAAAGGTGCCCGGTAGAGGCCATCATCGGTACAGCCAGGCATCCTTATTTTATTGTACAGGACAAGTGTACAGGCTGTGGGATCTGTTATGAGGTGTGTAAATTCACGGCGGTCTTCTATAAATAACGGTAGAAATGGGAATCAGGCTTGAAGTGAATGGAAGGACAATGGAAGCGGTGAAAGGCGAGACTATTTTAGACGCTTTACACCGAAACGGTGTCCAGGTGCCCACTATCTGCAGCATGAAGGATCTTTCACCTTCAGGTGCCTGTCGTATGTGTGTTGTTGAGGTAGAAGGGAGGGAAAATCTGGTCCCGGCATGCTCATTCCCCATTGAAGATTCCCTGAAAATCATGACTCATTCTCCCCGGGTTCTGAGAGCCAGGAAAACCAATGTGGAACTGCTGCTCTCCAATCACCCGGACGACTGCCTCTATTGTGAACGCAATGGCTCCTGTGAGCTCCAATCCCTTTCGGAAGATTTGAATATCAGGGAGCGACGAATGCCGGGCAAGAAAAGCCCGCACACCATAGACAAATCGAGCCCTGCCATCGTCAGAGATCCTGCCAAATGCATATTGTGTGGAAGATGTGTACGCATTTGCGAAGAGATCATGAGTACTTCTACCTTTGATTTTGCCCATCGGGGTAATGAATTGAAGATAGCCACCACCCTGGATAAACCTCTTAACTTCTCAAACTGTACGGCATGCGGACAATGCCTCATATCCTGTCCCACTGGTGCGCTGATAGAGCATGTTCAGTTTCCCGAGCTTGAGAATCATATTCATGCAACCGGAAAGGTAGTAGTGGCCCAATACACTCCGGCAGTAGCCATTTCTGTTGCTGAACAACTGGGCTTTAAACCCGGCACGGAAATGGGCGGAATTATCAATGCAGCACTTCGCAGATACGGTTTTGATTACGTGTTTGAAACCTCATTCGGTGCTGAGCTTCTGATCATGGAACAGGCCAGGATATTCTCGCAGAGAAGTTCACGAAATGAAGATTTTCCGTTGATCACAAGCTCCTGTCCGGCCTGGATTCGATATGCACAACAATATTATCCCGACCTGATCCCGCATCTGTCACCTCTTAAGTCGCCTCATCAATTGACAGGGATCCTGATCAGGGAATGGTTTCCTCAGTTGGTAGATCTGGAGGGTAGGGAGGTTGTTTCCGTGATATTTACCTCTTGTACAGCTGCCAAAAGTGAAGCTAAAAGAGAAGAAATGACCCATTCCGGCATTCCAGTGATCAATATGGCTCTAACCACCAGGGAGTTGGCCAGGTTGATTCGTCTCAGTGGTCTCGACCTGGATCAACTGGAAAAGGAAAAAGCTGATGCACCCTTCCACACCTTAAGTACAGCAGGGAAGCTCACAGGAGTGGCTGGTGGAGAAGCCGAAGCCACTGTCCGCACTATTTACCAACAGATGACAGGTAAAGAGATAGCCCCTTCTAAGCTTCACCGGTTGCGAATTCATAAAAGTTACCGTGAAATGGGGGTTAAGGCCGGAAAGAAAGAGATTCGCATAGGTGTTGTAAGCGGCCTTACTAACGCTGTAGCTTTACTGGATGAGCTTCGGGCAGGAAAAAAATCGCTGGACTTTTTGGAGGTCATGGCATGCCCCGATGGCTGCACCAATGGAGGAGGTCAGCCTCTTCCTGTAGATGAAAAGGTGATACGTACCCGGTCCAAAGCTGTCTATGAACTGGATAATGGTGGATCACTACAGACCGCACACCAGAATCAAGTGATACAACACCTGTATGAGCAATTCTTAAAGGAACCCGGTGAAGAGCTTAGCCGGTCGCTCTTTTACACAACATATGCATAAAGGATTGATTGTTAACCCGGAAATGTTGGAGTGAAACTGTGATTTAATTAACAATATTTCGTACTATTGTATAGTATTCAATTTTTTAGTGATGTTACCAGAACGTACTGTAGAACGGCTCAGTGAATATCGCAGGTCACTATTGCAGTGCCTGGAGGAAGGAAAAACACACATTTATTCCCACGAACTCGCAGAACTTCATCACAACACAGCTGTGCAGGTGAGGCGTGACATTATGTTCATTGGCTACACCAGTATGCAGCGAAAGGGTTATGATGTGAGAGAGCTTATTGAGGTTATCGGAGAGATCCTCGATTCGGAGAAAGGGCTGAATGTGGCAGTT